>NZ_JAGYGJ010000060.1:0-36616 GCF_019947405.1 Pseudomonas sp. GL-B-26
GCTCGCGAATGCGTAGTGTCAGTCGACATCAATGTTGAATGACACTACGCATTCGCGAGCAAGCCCGCTCCCACAGGGTTTTCATTTCAATCCTCAGGAGAGGGCATGCGCGATTACAAGTGGCTGCACGAATACTGTCTGAACCGCTTCGGTTCAGCGGCTGAACTGGAAGCCCATCTGCCCGTTCCGAAAACCCCGGCGCAATTGCGCAAGATCAGCGACGACCGCTACCTCTCGACCATGGCGCTGCGCGTTTTCCGCGCCGGGCTCAAGCACAGCCTGGTGGACGCAAAATGGCCGGCGTTCGAAGAAGTGTTCTTCAAGTTCGACCCTGAGAAAGTCGTGCTGATGAGTGCCGAACACCTTGAGCGCTTGATGCAGGACGCGCGGATCATTCGTCACCTGGGCAAACTCAAGAGCGTGCCGCGCAACGCGCAGTTCATTCTGGATGTGGCGCATGAGAAGGGCAGCTTCGGCGCGTTGATCGCCGATTGGCCGGTCACGGATATCGTTGGGTTGTGGACCTACCTGAAAAAGCGCGGCCATCAATTGGGCGGGTTATCGGCACCGCGGTTCTTGCGCATGGTCGGCAAGGACACGTTTGTTCCGAGCTACGACGTGGTCGCGGCGTTGAATGCGCAGAAGATCGTCGACAAGGTGCCGACCAGTCTGCGGGATCTGGCCACGGTGCAGGGCGTGTTCAACCAGTGGCATGAAGAAAGTGGTGGGCGGCCGATGAGCCAGATATCGATGATGCTCGCCTACACGGTGAATCATTAACACCGAGTCGCGCCCTTCGCGAGCAAGCCCGCTCCCACATTCGAACGAGTTCTTTCAGGAGGAATGCGATCAAATGTGGGAGCGGGCTTGCTCGCGAAGGCGTCAGATCAGGCGATGCGAATCTCGCCCTCGCCAGCCAACTTGCGATTGAGCTGAAACCGCCACCGCACATACAACAGCGCCGAGCAGAACACCGCCAGGCTCGCGCCCATTTCCAGCAAGCCAAACAGCTGCCGGTTCGGGTCATACGCCGCTAATGCGCCCTTGATGAAATACAGGTTCACCACAAAACACATCCATGAATGCCCGCGCGCGCTGCCGATAATCATCCCCGGCGCCAGCAACAGCAGCGGCACCAGTTCGATCAGCAGAATCACCCACGGCCGGGCGCCGTGCAGGTCGGCGACCACCAGGTAGTAGGCGCACAACAAACCCACCAAACCGAAGTAGCACAGCAGGCTGATGACGCGCATCGCTCGGACTCGGGGTTCGAGCCATTCGATGGAGGGCAAAATCTTCGGCTTTTTGGCCACGTCAGTTCCCCAGTTTCTGTGCAGTCTTCGCCAAGCGCAGGCCCAAGGCCCGGCACAGCGCGACTTCATGTTCATTCAAGCCGCTTTTGCCATCGGCCCCGGCGTGATGACTGGCGCCGTAAGGCGTGCCGCCGCCACGGGTTTCCAGCAGGGCCGATTCGCTGTAAGGCAGGCCGGTGATCAGCATGCCGTGGTGCAGCAAGGGCAACATCATCGACAGCAGCGTGGTTTCCTGGCCGCCGTGCAGGCTCGCGGTGGAGGTGAAAACGCCAGCCGGCTTGCCCACCAGAGCGCCGGTCAGCCACAGGTTGCTGGTGCCGTCGAGGAAGTACTTGAGCGGCGCCGCCATGTTGCCGAACCGGGTCGGGCTGCCCATGGCCAGGCCTGCGCAGTTCTTCAAATCGTCGAGGCTGGCGTACAGCGCGCCTTCGTCCGGAATATCGGGCGACACGGCTTCGCACTCGGTGGAAATCGGCGGCACCGTGCGCAGGCGCGCTTCCATCCCGGACTGCTCGACGCCACGGGCAATCTGCCGGGCCATTTCATTGGTCGAGCCGCTGCGGCTGTAATACAGAACCAGAATGTACGGCGCACTCACGGCAGCAACTCCAGCACATTCTCCGGCGGACGGCCGATGATGGCTTTGTCGCCGACTTCGAGAATCGGTCGCTCCATGAGTTTCGGGTTGGCGGCGATGGCGGCGATCAATTGCGCCTCGCTCAAGCTGTTGTCGGCCAGGTTGAGGGTTTTGTACTCGTCCTCACCGGTGCGCAGCAGTTGCCGGGCGCTGATGCCGAGCTTTTTCAGCAGGCTCTGGATTTGCGCAGCGTCCAGCGGGGTGTCCAGGTAGCGGACCACCGTCGGGGTCAGGCCACGGGCTTCGAGCAGTTCGAGCGCACCGCGGGATTTCGAGCAGCGCGGGTTGTGATAAAGCGTCAGATCGGTCATGTGCGGTTCGCATCTTGCGTAAGGTGACGGCTATTCTAACTGTGCAGCGCGTAATCCAGAACCTTGGGAGGCGATGGGTCGCAGGCGCATTCAATTTTGAACAAGGAATACGACATGACTAGGCGACTGGCAGCGGCATTGGCGATCATCGGTACGTTATGGCTGGGGGGCTGTGGTAACGACTATGGCATCGACCAGAGCGGCCACAAAGTCGCCGCCGGACGTCTGGACAAACAATGGCTGGTACTCAATTACTGGGCTGAATGGTGCGGGCCGTGCCGGACCGAGATCCCGGAATTGAACACCCTGGCCGATCAGCTCAAGGGCAAGAAGATTGGTGTGTTCGGGGTCAACTTCGACAATGTGCAGGGTGAAGAGCTGAAAAGCGCCAGCGAGAAGCTGGGGATCAAGTTCACCGTGCTGGCTCAGGATCCGGCGGAGCTGTTCGAACTGCCACGCAGCGAGGCGTTGCCGGTGACTTACATCATCGATAACAAGGGCAAGGTAAGGGAGCAACTGATGGGGGAGCAGACGGCGGCGGGGGTGATGGCGAAGCTTGAGGCGTTGCAGGCGAAGAACTGAGTGCTCCTACCTGTGGCGAGGGGATTTATCCCCGTTGGACTGCGCAGCAGTCCCTTTTTTGGGGTCGCTACGCAACCCAACGGGGATAAATCCCCTCGCCACAATGGATCAACCCTCTTCAAGCCACCAACGCAACGGCTTGCCTTCGGCCGGCCAGAAGCGCATCTGGTCGATCGGCGAGATGTCCCAGCGCTGAACGTTTTCCAACGCCTGGAGGAAACGTTTTTCTTGCTCCATCAATGCCGGCGCACACAGTTTGCGCGTGCTGCCAACCTTGCCGAAGCTCAGCTTGTCGCCTTCCAGGGTGTACGGCGCGAACCAGTGGTTGCAGCCGCCGTTGCCGTAGGCCCGACCGTCTTCACCGAGGGTGACGGTCAGGTGGCTGTAATCCATCAACGGACGTTCGCCAATCCACTCCAGAATGTAGCTGCGATTGTGTTCAAGTTGCACCGGCTCGGCGGCGCAGCCCAGCAGGCTGGCGCCAACCATAGCGGTCAGAGCGAGGCGTTTCATCACGCGGGCTCCTGGCATTTCGGGCACTGGTGCTTCTCGCCGACCGTGGTCCAGCCCAGCTCGGCAATCCGCGCGGTGGCAGCAGGCTTTTCAGCCTTGTTGCCCAGCTTGGCGTCGACCGCGAACTCGAAGTTCAGCTCTTTGGCGCAGCTGTCGCAGTTGACTTTCCAGGTGTGGATCGCCAGTTCGCCGAACACCGGACCACTGGCCACCGCGACCCATTGGCCGGGCGGATTGATCAAGTGGCGAACCGTTTCGACGGTCAGGCGCATGGACAAGTCCTTGGCGCCTTTGAGGGTCACTACCAGCACGTCGTTGTTACGAATCGAGCCGCCGTTGCCGGTGACTTGATAACGCCCCGGCACAAGGGCGCGGCATTCGGTGAGGGTGTGTTGCGGGTTCATCAGGCTATAGCGGAAATCGTGTTCGACCATGGGTCCTCCAAATATGCGCGATATGCTAGCACGGGCATGAACGCAGCATGGCGCGGGCATGTTACCTTCGATCTGGTTCAAATCACCTGCCGAGTCATGGCACACTGCCGCTTTTGCATCTCTAAGGAATAGAAATGGCGTTGATCGAATGTTTTGAGTGCAAGCAACGCATCAGCTCCACGGCGCCTGCTTGCATTCATTGCGGTGCACCTGCGGTGGCAGTGCAAGCGGATACGTCGACGGCAACGCAGGAGCAGGCGCCTCTTTCTTTCGGGCGTTTACCGACCAATGAGAGGGTGCCCAGGGTGACCCCGGCCGCTTTCGGGCGCAAACGTAAAGCCGAAGTCGAGGCAGAGATCCCGGCACCGGTACCCGGCGGGTCGCGTCCGGTGGAACTCTGGCTGAAACTGATGATTTTCTTTCTGCCGCCGTTTTTTGTCTGGTTCCTGCTGCGTCGCGGGCATTCGCTGGGGCAGCGCTTGCTGGGCTTCGGCTGGCTGGCCCTGATGATTCTTTTGTCCAAGGCCTGAGCCGATCAGCTCTCGACCTGATTCTGTGGCGAACCGGCCGCCCAGGTCGCGATGTTCTGCAGGGTGGTCGCGGCAATCGCGCCCAAGGCTTCGCGGGTCAGGAAGGCCTGGTGAGCGGTGATGATCACGTTTGGAAAGGTCAGCAGCCGCGCCAGCACATCGTCCTGCAGCGGCAGGTCGGAGCGGTCCTCGAAGAACAGCTGCGCCTCCTCTTCATAAACATCCAGCCCCAGATAGCCCAATTGGCCGTCCTTTAACGCGTCGATCAGCGCCGGCGTGTCCACCAGACCACCGCGTCCGGTGTTGATCAGCATCGCACCCGCTTGCATGTGCGCCAGTGACTCGCGATTGATCAAGTGTTTGCTTTGTTCGTTGAGCGGGCAGTGCAGGCTGATGATCTGCGACTCGGCCAGCAGTTCCGGCAGGCTCAGGTAACGGGCACCGAGGGCTTCGACTTGCGGGTTGGGGAAGGGGTCGTACGCCAGCAATTGGCAGCCAAAGCCGTTCATGATTTTCGCGAAGGTCGCGCCGATCTGCCCGGTGCCGACCACGCCGACGGTCTTGCCCACCAGGTCGAAGCCGGTCAGCCCGTGCAGGCTGAAATCCCCTTCGCGCGTGCGGTTGTAGGCGCGGTGCAGGCGTCGGTTGAGCGCCAGGATCAGCGCCACCGCATGTTCCGCCACCGCGTGGGGCGAGTAGGCGGGGACGCGCACAATCGCCAGCCCCAGACGCTTTGCCACTGCCAGATCGACATGGTTGTAACCGGCCGAGCGCAGGGCGATCAGGCGTGTGCCGCCCGCGGCCAGGCGTTCGAGCACCGGCGCGCTGAGGTCATCATTAATGAAGGCACAGACCACTTCGTGATGCTCGGCCAGCGCCACCGTATCAAGGCTCAGTCGCGCTGATTGAAAGTGCAGTTCAATGCCGGCCGGTAGCTCGGCACTGAGAAAACTGTCGCGGTCGTAGGTCTGGCTGCTGAAAAGAATCGTGCGCATGCGGTCCTCCATTTGACTCGGTCACGCTTTATGTAGCAGCTGGCGAAGCCTGCGTTCGGCGACGCAGTCGTCGTAAAATCAGGCGCTGCGGTCTTTCAGGTAAACCGCGTTTGCCGGATTTACGACGACTGCGTCGCCGAACGCAGGCTTCGCCAGCTGCTACTTTAATGCTCGTCGCTGCCAGCTTTTTGCGTTACATCAAGCATTTATACGGGCATGGGCGGCCAGGCGATTGATGGCCCGGTCGAGGTCTTCCAGCGCGCTGGGGGCTTTGGGGTCCTGTTGCTTGAGCAGGGTTTCGCTGCGCTGGCAGGCGGCGCGCAGTTGCGGGACACCGCAATAACGGGTCGCGCCGTGCAGGCGATGGACGCGCTCGATCAGGGCGTTCTGGTCGTTGTTTTCCCGGGCGAAGCGAATCGCTTCACGGTCGGCTTCCAGCGATGCCAGCAGCATTGCCAGCATGTCCGCCGCGAGATCCGCCTTGCCGGCAGCCAGGCGCAAACCTTCTTCGTGATCGAGCACCTGTAATTCATGACCGCCACCGTGGCTGTCGCTGGAGCGCTCCGGCCCATGATTGCGCAGCGCCAGGCCGGTCCACTTCAGCACCACTTGGGCCAATTGCCGTTCGCTGATCGGTTTGGTCAGGTAGTCGTCCATGCCGCTTTGCAGCAGCGCGCGTTTTTCGTTGGCCATGGCGTGAGCGGTGAGGGCAACGATCGGCAGCGGCGTGCAATGCCGTTCACTTTCCCACTGGCGAATCGCTTCAGTGCTTTGACGCCCATCCATGCCGGGCATCTGAACGTCCATCAGCACCAGGTCGAAGGTTTCGGTCTGCACGGCCTTGACCGCTGCGTAACCGCTTTCCACCGCGAGGACTTTGGCGCCCATGTCTTCGAGCAGGGTTTGTACCAGCAGCAAGTTGGCCGGGTTGTCGTCGACACACAGCACTTTTGGCGCGCGGCTGGACACCGGTTCGCCGGGCTCGCTGCGGTGCTGACGCGGGTTGACCAGGTCGGACAAGGCCCGCCGCAGCTTGCGGGTGCAGGCCGGTTTGGCCTGGAGCTGGCTGTGCGGGTTGGGCACCGAGAGGTGGAACAGCGTCTGTTCGGTGGTCGGGCACAACACCAGCACCTTGCAGCCCAGGTGTTCGAGGTCCCAGATGTGCTGATTGAGGCGCTCTGGCGGCATGTCGTTGCTGGTGATGCCGAGCACCGCCAGGTCGATCGCCTGATCGGTCTGATGCGCGCCGGTCACGCCATTGGTCAGGCTTTCCAGCGTATTGAACGGGGTGACTTCGAGGCCGCAGTCTTCCAGTTGATGCTGCAATGCCTGACGGGCCAGTTCGTGGTTTTCCAGCACCGCCACCCGACGTCCGAGCAACGGCGGACCGGGCAGGTCTTCGGCATCGTCGCGGGTTTTGGGCAGGCTCAGGCTGATCCAGAATTCCGAACCTTCGCCGGGGGTACTGTCGACACCGATCTCGCCGCCCATCTGCTCGATCAGACGTTTGGAAATCACCAGCCCCAGGCCGGTGCCGCCCGGTTGCCGCGACAGCGAATTGTCGGCCTGGCTGAAGGCCTGGAACAAGGCGCGCACGTCCTGGTTCGACAGCCCGATGCCGGTGTCCTGAATGCTGATACGCAGTTGCACGCTGTCTTCGTGCTCTTCCTCGAGCATGGCCCGGGCGACGATGGTGCCTTCGCGGGTGAACTTGATCGCGTTGCTGACCAGGTTGGTGAGGATCTGCTTGAGCCGTAGCGGATCTCCCACCAGCGACAGCGGCGTATCGCGATAAACCAGACTCACCAGCTCCAGTTGCTTGGCGTGGGCGGCCGGGGCGAGGATGGTCAGCGTGTCCTGGAGCAGGTCGCGCAAGTTGAACGGAATATGGTCGAGCACCAGTTTGCCGGCCTCGATTTTCGAGAAGTCGAGAATCTCGTTGATGATCCCCAGCAAGCTGTCGGCGGACTTTTCGATGGTGCCCAGATAGTCGAGCTGGCGTGGGGTCAGCTCGCTTTTTTGCAGCAGATGGGTGAAGCCGAGAATGCCGTTGAGCGGCGTGCGGATTTCATGGCTCATGTTGGCCAGGAACTCGGATTTGATCCGGCTGGCTTCAAGGGCTTCCTTGCGCGCCAGGTCCAGTTCGATGTTCTGGATCTCGATGGTTTCCAGGTTCTGGCGCACGTCTTCGGTGGCCTGGTCGATGCTGTGCTGCAATTCTTCCTGCGCGTTCTGCAGGGTGCCGGCCATGCGGTTGATGCCGGACGCCAGTGTGTCCAGCTCCTGGCTGCCGAGGGGCGGCAGGCGGGTTTCCAGATGTCCGTCCTTGAGTTGCGCCACCGCTTGCTTGATCTGGCTCAGCGGCCGATTGATGCTCCGACCCATGCGCAACGCCAGCAACGCCGCGCCGGCCAGGCCTGCGCCGATCAGCAGCAGGCTGGCGAACAGGCTGCGGTAACCGCGCAGCAGCATGCCGTTATGGGACAGTTCAAGTTCGACCCAGCCCAGCAGGCGGTCGGCTTCGTCGGGAATCAAGTCACCGGCCAGATTGCGGTGCTTGCCGAACACCGGCAGCAAATAACGCGTCGCGTCATTGCCGCTGCGGCGCAGCATCTGCGAACTGTTGCCGATCGGCGCCTGATTGAGCATGGTCGGGCCGGCATGGGCCAACAGGGCGCGGTCGGGCGCGAGGAACGATACGGCGCGCACGTCCGGTTGTTCGAGGGATTGGGTGGCAATGCGTTCCAAAAGCTCGGTGTTCTTGTGGCCCATGGCCGGGGCCACCAGGGGCGCCAGTTGTTCGGCGATCATTTCGCCACGCTGCATGAGCTGGGTTTGCAGGTCGGATTGCTGCATCCAGGTGAAATAGCCGCCCAGAACCAAGGCCATCAGGCTGGTCGGCAACAGGG
Organism: Pseudomonas sp. GL-B-26; assembly: GCF_019947405.1. Classification (NCBI taxonomy): domain Bacteria; kingdom Pseudomonadati; phylum Pseudomonadota; class Gammaproteobacteria; order Pseudomonadales; family Pseudomonadaceae; genus Pseudomonas; species Pseudomonas sp. GL-B-26. Next base: position 8,225 of record NZ_JAGYGJ010000060.1, read on the forward strand.
TCAGCAATAACACGCGGCCTTTAATTCCCAGTTTCTTGAGCACGCATCTCTCCTGCATCCAGCTATTTAATGACCTGCACGTACGTCCAGCACGCGCCACCTGCGCAGTGTAGCGATTTGCAGGCGGGCAATCTTCGTAAAATTGATGTCGGCATTCGTCGGCTGGATCGCCACTTTTACCTCACGGGCAAACCTTGTGTTGCCCGCAGCGAGGCAATCTTGAATAATCGCCAACTGAGAATTATTTGCAGATACTCATGACTCCCATCACCGCTGGCCATCCTCGTATCCTGTCTATAGAAGACGACCTCGTGCTCGGTGCTTATGTTCATGAGCACCTGGGACGTTGCGGTTTTCAGGTAACCTGGTGCCAGAACGGTCTGGAAGGCTTGACCATCGCCCGCCAGCAAGCCTTCGATGTGGTGCTGATGGATATTCTGCTGCCGGGCCTGGACGGGTTGAATGTACTGACGCAATTGCGCCAGAGCCATTCCACCCCGGTGGTGCTGATGTCGGCGCTCGGTGCCGAGGCGGATCGCATCAGTGGTTTTCGGCTGGGCGCTGATGATTACCTGCCCAAACCCTTCAGCATGGTCGAGTTGCGGGTGCGCATCGAAGCGATCCTGAGGCGTGTCGCGCTCGACCGCCGGCCAGCGCCGGCACCGATTGCCCCTTCGGCGGACAGCCTGCGTTTCGACGATGAATGCTGTGATGTCTTTTATGGCGAACCCGCTGCCGGCCTGACCCGCAGTGAGTTCCGGTTGCTGGAAACGCTGAATCGCAATGGCGATGAAGTCCTGAGCAAAGCCTTCCTTTATCAGCATGTATTGCAGCGCGGTTATGCGCCCCATGACCGCAGCCTCGACATGCACATCAGCCAGATCCGTCGCAAGCTCAAGGCCGTCGGTTATCTCGAGCGCGAAGTGCGCACGGTGTGGGGCAAGGGTTACGTATTGAGTGCTGTCGATGAAGTGGACTGACCTGCCGGGCAGGCATTCGCTGTTCTGGAAACTGGCGTGTTTGTTGGTGGCGTTCTGTCTGCTGATGATCTGGCTCAGTTGGTCCTGGGGGCGCTACATGGAACAGAAAAACCTGTTCCTGTCCGACGAGGCACGGGGCACGCTGATGCGCTACGCCGCCGAGGCCGAGCAGGCGTGGAATCAGCGCCAGAGTGCAGGCGTCGATGCCTGGTTGCGGAGCGTCGGCCATCGCGAGTCGACATGGGTCGGTGTGATTGGCGGCGATTTGCAGTCATTGAGCAGTTACCCGCTGACGGAAAAAGAAACCCGGCGCCTGACCTTTTTACGCGGTCTGGATTGGCCGACGAGTCGCCATACCAAAGGTTTGCCGTGGTTGAGAGTGCCTTTTCCCAACGATCCGTCCGCTGGCAGTCTGGTGATCGAACTGCCCCGACGTTTCGTGCCTGGGCAATACCGGGTGTTCTGGCGGGTGATCACCAACGGGGTGATTCCCGGTCTATTCACCTTGCTACTGTGCGTCGGTCTGTATCGGTTGCTGGTGGTGCCTTTGAACAGTCTGCGCGAACAGGCCAATGCCTGGCGTGCCGACCAGTTGAACGTGCGGTTGTCGAGCCGCATCACCAATCGCCCGGATGAGCTGGGTGAACTGGGCCGGGCCTTCGATCACATGTCCGAGCGCCTGCAAAGCACGGTGGCCCTGCAACAACAACTGCTGCGCGACCTGTCCCACGAATTGCGCACGCCACTGAGTCGCCTGCGGGTGGCCAGCGAAAGTGAGCAGGGGTTGACGCAATTGCGCGAGCGCATTGGCCGAGAGGTCGATGGCATGCAGCGTCTGGTGGAAGACACCCTGCAACTGGCCTGGCTCGACACCGAACGCACTCGATTGCCCGACGAATCGATCCAGATTCAGGCGTTGTGGGACATGCTCACGGAAAATGCCTGCTATGAAAGTGGCTGGCCGGCGAGCCAGTTGCGGTGTGCGGTGGATTCGTCCTGCTGGGTGCGCGGTAATCTCAACACGTTGGCTCAAGCGCTGGAAAACATCCTGCGCAACGCCATTCGTCATTCACCGCAGGGCGGCGTTGTGCGTCTTGGTGGACAGCGCGATGGCGACTTCTGGCATTTGTGGCTGGAGGATGAGGGCGGCGGGGTGGCTGAGGCGGATCTTGAGCGGATCTTCTCGCCGTTCATTCGGCTCGACGGTTCGCGGCCGGGGGATGGTGGGTTCGGGTTGGGGTTGAGCATTGCGAGGAATGCGGTGCAGCGGCAGGGCGGGAGTCTTTGGGCTGAGAACACTGAGGCCGGGTTGCGACTGAATATGCGGTTGGTGGCTGATATTGATGGTGTGAGTGATGACGCTATCGCGAGCAAGCTCGCTCCCACAGTGGAGGTGTGTCAGCCACAAATGGTGTGATCAGCCCCTAATTCTGTGGGAGCGAGCCGGCTCCGGGCGGCGTTCCGACGAAGAGGCCCTCCCTTACACCACTGTTCTGATTTTGCCGGAGCGTTCCCGTTATTTTGTACGACCTTTCCTAAAGGGTATTGCCGACACCTTAAGCCTGACTTGACGGAATAGACTCGCGTTTTTCCTCGTCCTCCAGGAGTTCGGCATGAATGCATCCAGCGTCCCCGGCAACGCAGCCGACGACCGTTTCAATGAAGTGCTTGCGCTGATTCACAGTGCCAAGCACCAGGCCATGCAGACGGTGAATACCCAGTTGATCGAGCTGTATTGGCAGGTGGGTGCTTACATCAGTCGCAAGCTGGAAAAAGCCGAATGGGGCGATTCTGTGGTCAGCCAACTGGCTGAACATCTGGCTCAGACTCAACCAGGGTTGCGCGGCTTTACCCGGTCGAACTTGTTTCGCATGCGCCAGTTCTATGAGACTTATCACGCTGAAGAGAAAGTCGCACCACTGGTGCGACAATTGTCCTGGTCGCACAACCTGATCATTTTCAGCCAGAGTAAACGGCCGGAAGAGCGGGAGTTCTACGTCCGTTTAGCAGTTCAGGAGAAATGGTCGAAGCGCGAACTAGAGCGTCAGTTCAAGACCGCACTGTTCGAACGAAGCGTGACCCAACCAGCAAAAATCTCAGCAGTGCTGAGACAAGCCCACCCGGCAGCGCTTGAGATATTCCGCGATGCCTACATGCTCGAGTTTCTCGACCTGCCGGGTGGCCATGCCGAAACTGACCTGCATAAAGGGTTGATGGCGCGCCTCAAAGAATTCTTGAGCGAGCTCGGCCGCGATTTCTGCTTTGTCGGTTCCGAGTATCCGCTTCAAGTGGGTGGGTGTGATTTCGCCCTCGATCTGCTGTTCTTCCACCGTGGCCTTAATTGTCTTGTAGCCATTGAGCTTAAGGTCGGTCGTTTTAAACCGGAGTATTTGGGCAAGCTGAACTTCTATCTGGAAGCGCTGGATCGCAAGGAGCGCAAACCCCACGAAAATCCCGCCATTGGTGTGTTGCTATGTGCCAGCAAGGATGACGAGGTGGTCGAGTACGCCCTTAACCGCAGCCTGTCGCCAGCGTTGATCGCTGAATATCAGGTGCAGCTACCGGACAAACAGTTGTTGCAGGCCAAGTTGCATGAGTTCTATGCATTGAATGTCGCGCAAGGCGAAGAGTACTGATTCAGCCGCTTATTCCGATAAACCATAAGCACCGTACTTTGCGTGATATGGCCAGCGAAGGTTTGCCGGTATGATAGGCGCCCCCGCAGTCTGGATTGCGAATACGCCATGACCTTGCAGTACCCAACCATCGCCGATTGCGTCGGCAACACTCCGCTGGTCCGTTTGCAGCGCCTGCCTGGCGCCACCAGCAATACCCTTTTGCTCAAGCTCGAAGGGAATAACCCGGCGGGTTCGGTCAAGGACCGTCCGGCGCTGTCGATGATCACCCGCGCTGAATTGCGCGGGCAGATCCACGTCGGCGATACGCTGATCGAAGCGACCTCGGGTAACACCGGGATCGCCCTGGCGATGGCCGCCGCGATCAAGGGTTACAAGATGATCCTGATCATGCCCGACAGCTCCAGTGCCGAGCGCAAGGCAGCGATGACTGCCTATGGCGCCGAGTTGATTCTGGTCAGCCAGGAAGAAGGCATGGAAGGTGCCCGCGACCTCGCCGACCGGATGCAGGCCGAAGGCCGCGGCAAGGTGCTGGATCAGTTCGCCAATGGGGACAACCCGGAAGCGCACTACACCACCACCGGCCCGGAAATCTGGCGTCAGACCGAAGGCACCATCACCCATTTCGTCAGTTCCATGGGCACCACCGGTACCATCATGGGCGTCTCGCGCTACTTGAAAGAGCAGAACGAGAGCGTGCAGATCATCGGTCTGCAACCGATGGAAGGCTCGGCGATTCCGGGCATCCGTCGCTGGCCGCAGGAATACCTGCCGAAGATCTACCAGGCCGAGCGCGTGGACCGGATCGTCGACATGGCGCAAAGCGAAGCCGAGGACGTGACCCGTCGTCTGGCCCGCGAAGAAGGCATCTTCTGCGGCGTGTCCTCGGGCGGTGCGGTGGCAGCGATGCTGCGTCTGTCCAAAGAAGTTGAAAACGCGGTGATCGTCGCGATCATCTGCGACCGTGGCGACCGTTACTTGTCGACCGGCATTTTCGACGCGCCCAACTGATGGCCAAGCAAGAGAGAGGCCTGCGCTTCCAGCCCACCGGCGGCAGCAAGGCCCCGCAAATTCCGACCGGCAAAAAGCAGCGCTTGAGTATTGAGCGCCTGGCTAATGACGGTCGCGGTATCGCGTTTTTTGAAGGTCGCACCTGGTTCGTCATCGGCGCATTGGCCGGTGAAGAAGTCGAAGCGCGTGTGTTGGGCGCCCACGGCAAAGTGGTCGAGGCGCGCACCGAACGGGTGTTCCAGGCCAGCGAACTGCGCCGCCCGGCACCGTGTCCGCATGCCGGTCGCTGTGGCGGTTGTAGCGTGCAACATCTGCCGCACAACGAACAACTCGCCCTGAAACAGCGCATGCTCGCCGAGCAATTGTCGAAGGTCGCCGGTGTCGAACCCGAAGAGTGGGCCGCGCCGTTGAGCGGTCCGGAATTCGGTTACCGGCGTCGCGCCCGAGTGGCGGTGCGCTGGGACATGAAGGCGAAAAAACTCGAAGTCGGTTTCCGCGCCGCTGGCAGTCAGGACATCGTTGCGATCAACGAATGCACGGTGCTGGTACAACCCTTGCAGCCGATCATGACCCGCTTGCCGGAAATGCTTCGGCGCTTGAGTAAACCTCAGGCGCTGGGGCATGTGGAATTGTTCAGTGGTTCGTCGTTGGCGGTGTTGTTGCGGCACATGGCGCCGCTGTCCGACGCCGACATGACGATCCTCAAGGATTTCTGCGCGTTCCATGAAGCCCAATTGTGGCTGCACGGTGACGGCGAACCGCAACCGGTCGAGGCTGACCAGTCGTTGGGTTATCGGCTTGAGCAGTGGGATTTGAACCTGGCGTACCGTCCGGGGGATTTCATCCAGGTCAACGCCGGGGTCAACGAAGCGATGATCGCTCAAGCGCTGGAGTGGCTGAAGCCGACGGCGGATGAACGAGTTCTCGATCTATTCTGTGGTTTGGGTAACTTTGCCTTGCCGCTGGCCAAGGTCGTTCGCGAAGTGGTGGCGGTGGAAGGTGTGCAGGCGATGGTCGAGCGAGCAGCCGCAAACGCTGCTAGCAACAATCTTCATAATGCGAAGTTTTTTCAGGCCGATTTATCCCAGCCTTTGGCCGATGCCGAATGGGCGCGCGAAGGCTTTTGTGCGGTACTCTTGGACCCACCGCGTGACGGTGCTTTCGAGGCAGTGCGCAAGCTGGCGTCCCTGGGCGCCAAACGGTTGGTGTATGTGTCGTGCAATCCGGCAACGCTGGCGCGCGATACGGTCGAATTGATCAAGCAGGGCTACCGGTTAAAACGTGCCGGGATTCTCGATATGTTTCCTCAGACGGCACATGTCGAGGCCATGGCGTTATTTGAAGCGAGCTAGGACGGCTCGTCTGGTCCGACTGGCCCGCCCGTGCAGCCGCGTACCGGCCCTGATGTGGGCGCACGGGCAACGAAGGTCAGCGATTTGACGCATTGAATCTGCGTCGTAGGGAAGGTAAGCAAGATGGTACAGGTGAGAGCACACCAGCCGATCAACACCGACGGCAGTATCAATCTCGAGGCTTGGCTCGATCACGCGGTCAGTGTCGATCCGGCACTGGATCGCGAAGCCTTGAAGGAAGCCTGCGAGTTCGCTCGACAGGCCGAACAGCAAGCCAATGCGGCGAAAAACCTATGGTCTGAAGGGACCTCGAGTTTCCGCACGGGCCTTGAGATCGCCGAGATTCTCGCCGATCTCAAACTCGATCAGGATTCATTGGTTGCCGCGATCCTGTATCGCGGCGTGCGCGAAGGCCAGATTGAATTGCCGGCGGTCAGCCAGCGCTTCGGTCCGGTGGTCGCCAAACTCATCGACGGCGTGTTGCGCATGGCGGCGATCAGCGCCAGCCTCAGCCCCCGTCAATCCCTGGTGCTGGGCACGCAGGGCCAGGTCGAAAACCTGCGCAAGATGCTGGTTGCCATGGTCGACGACGTTCGCGTTGCGCTGATCAAACTGGCCGAACGCACCTGTGCGATCCGTGCGGTGAAAACCGCCGATGACGAAAAACGCAACCGCGTTGCCCGTGAAGTCTTCGACATCTACGCGCCTTTGGCTCACCGTCTCGGTATCGGTCACATCAAGTGGGAACTGGAGGACTTGTCCTTCCGTTACCTTGAGCCCGATCAGTACAAACAGATTGCCAAGTTGCTGCATGAGCGGCGTCTGGATCGCGAGCGCTTTATCGCTGACGTGATGAGCCAACTGAAGAATGAGCTGACCGCGACCGGCGTCGATGCCGACATCAGCGGCCGGGCCAAACACATCTATTCGATCTGGCGCAAAATGCAGCGCAAGGGTCTGGAATTCAGCCAGATCTACGACGTGCGCGCGGTTCGCGTGCTGGTGCCGGAAATGCGCGACTGCTACACCGCGCTCGGTATCGTCCACACCCTGTGGCGGCACATCCCGAAAGAATTCGACGACTACATCGCCAACCCTAAAGAGAACGGCTACCGCTCGCTGCACACCGCGGTGATCGGCCCTGAGGGCAAGGTGCTGGAAGTGCAGATCCGCACCCACGCCATGCACGAAGAAGCCGAGCTGGGTGTTTGCGCGCACTGGCGCTACAAGGGCACCGACGTCAAATCCGGCTCCAACCACTACGAAGAAAAAATCTCCTGGCTGCGTCAGGTCCTCGAGTGGCATGAAGAATTGGGTGACATCGGCGGCCTGGCTGAACAACTGCGGGTCGATATCGAACCGGACCGGGTCTACATCTTCACCCCGGACGGTCACGCCATCGACTTGCCGAAGGGCGCGACGCCGCTGGACTTCGCCTACCGCGTGCACACCGAAATCGGTCACAACTGTCGTGGCGCCAAGATCAACGGGCGCATCGTGCCGCTCAACTACAGCCTGCAAACCGGTGAACAGGTCGAGATCATCACCAGCAAGCACGGCACCCCGAGCCGCGACTGGCTGAACCCGAACCTGGGTTACATCACCACCTCGCGGGCACGGGCGAAGATCGTTCACTGGTTCAAATTGCAGGCGCGCGATCAGAACGTCGCCGCCGGTAAAACCTTGCTCGAGCGCGAACTCAACCGCCTCGGTCTGCCAGCGGTAGATTTCGACAAGCTGGCCGAAAAGGCCAACATGAAAACCGCCGAGGACATGTTCGCCGCGTTGGGCGCAGGCGATTTGCGTCTGGCACAACTGGTGAACCTGGCGCAGCAACTGGTCGAGCCGGAGCGCGGCAACGAACAGCTGGAACTGATTCCACGCAAGGCCACCGGTTACAAACCGGGCAAGCGCGGCGATATCCAGATCCAGGGCGTCGGCAACCTGATGACCCAGATGGCCGGCTGCTGCCAGCCGCTGCCGGGGGATGCGATTGTCGGTTACATCACCGTGGGTCGCGGCGTGAGTATTCACCGTCAGGACTGCGCCTCGGTGCTGCAACTGGGCGGGCGCGAGCCCGAGCGGATCATCCAGGTCAGCTGGGGCCCGGTGCCGGTGCTCACCTATCCGGTGGACATCATCATCCGCGCCTACGACCGGTCCGGTCTGCTGCGTGACGTTTCGCAAGTGTTGCTCAACGAGCGGATCAACGTGCTGGCGGTCAACACCCGCTCGAACAAAGAGGACAACACCGCGTTGATGTCCCTGACCATCGAGATTCCGGGGCTGGATGCACTGGGGCGGTTGCTGGGGCGGATTTCCCAGTTGCCAAACATCATCGAAACCCGCCGTAACCGGACGCCGTGAAACCGATGTACAGCCTTGAAGACTTGCTGCACCTGATGAGCCGTCTGCGCGATCCGCAGTTCGGCTGCCCGTGGGACATCAAGCAAACCTACGAAACCATCGTCCCTCACACGCTGGAAGAAGCCTACGAAGTCGCCGACGCCATCGAGCGCGGTGACTTCGATCACTTGCAGGGTGAGTTGGGGGATTTGCTGTTCCAGGTGGTTTATTACAGCCAGCTGGCACGGGAAGAAGGGCGCTTCGAATTTGCCGGTGTCATCGACAGCATCACTCGCAAGCTGATCCGCCGTCATCCTCACGTTTTTCCTACCGGTGATCTGTATGCGCCGCTGGATGTTCCGCGTCTGAATGAAGATCAGGTCAAGCAGCGCTGGGAAGAGATCAAGGCTGAAGAACGGGCGGAGAAATCATCCACGCCAACGCAGCTGTCCTTGCTCGACGACGTGCCCGCAGCACTGCCGGCATTGTCCCGTTCGGCGAAGTTGCAGAAGCGCGCGGGGCAGGTCGGTTTCGACTGGCCTGACGCCTTGCCGGTGCTCGACAAAGTGCGCGAAGAACTTGATGAAGTGCTCGAAGCCATGGCCGACAATGACTCGGTAGCGATTGCCGATGAAGTCGGTGATCTGTTGTTTTCCGTGGTCAATCTGGCGCGTCATCTCACGGTCGATCCCGAAACTGCACTGCGTGGCGCCAACAGCAAGTTCGAAAGACGTTTCCGTTTTATCGAACAGGCATTGCGCGACACCCACCGTCCCATAGAAGATTGCACCCTCGAAGAGTTGGACGCCTTGTGGGGCGAAGCCAAACGTCAGGAAAAGAATTTGCCCAGCTGCGGTTGAGCAGTTGCCTAAGTGAGTAATAAGCACCATGAGCATTTCCCTTCGCGACCAGTTGCTCAAAGCAGGGCTGGTCAACCAGAAGCAGGCCAAACAGGTCGGCAAAGAGAAGCAGAAACAGCAGCGTCTGGCCCACAAAGGTCAGATTGAACTCGATGACTCGCAGCAGCGGGCGGCTCAGGAAGCCATGGCCGAGAAGGTCAAGCGCGATCAGGAGCTGAACCGTCAGCAACAGGAGAAGGCCGAAGCCAAGGCTCGCGCGGCTCAGGTCAAACAGTTGATCGAAGTCTCGCGTCTGCCGAAGCTGACGACCGAGGACTACTACAACTTCGTCGACGACAAGAAGGTCAAGCGCATCTGCGTCAACACGCTGATGCGCAACAAGCTCAGCAGCGGTTCGCTGGCGATCGTGCACCACGCCGGCGGTTATGAAGTGATCCCCCGTGAGGCGGCCCTGAAGATCCAGGAGCGCGATCCACAGCGTATCGTGCAGATGAACGTGAAGACCGAAGAAGTCGCTGTCGAAGACGATCCGTACGCGGCCTATCAGATCCCCGACGATCTGATGTGGTAAGCCGTTAAAGGCTGCAACAACGACAAACCCCGCTCATGGCGGGGTTTGTCGTTTTCAATGCTGTCATTGCTTATGCGGATTGGAGCTCTCGTTGCTGCTCCAGTTTTTCCAGTTCGACCTTGTAGCTGTGGGCATCGGTTTCGGAATGGAACATCCCCACCAGCATGTCTTGTTGGTGCACGTCCCAGATCCGGATACCGGCGGCTACGCCTTCGTGGGACTTATGTGAATCGTCGCGTTCAGTTACTTTTACAGTCATCTGCTAGCTCCAATCTCTGTTATCTGCAGCAAGGCGTGTGCAGGACTCCGTTATATGTTTGGTTAGCCTGCTAAGTAAACGACTGAGTTAGGTAACGGACTTTTGCGAGTTTGGTAAAAGTCCTGCAGCCCGCTAAACACGCGACATTCGGTCGCAGGCGCCTGAGTTTCATGACAAAAGCTTCATGTTTGCATTGAAGAAAATGTCTGGCTTCACACAAAACCTGTGGGAGTGAGCCTGCTCGCGATAGCGGTTTTATTCATACAGAAATGTTGAATGTGATGCCGCCTTCGCGAGCAAGCCCGCTCTCACAAGGTCAGCGGTGTTCTCCATTATTCAGGCGAAAAAAACGCCCCGAACCAGTCGGGGCGTTTTTATGTGCTGCGTAGCGGGGCCAGGTATTACTTACCGGCCCAGCGCTTCAGTACCAGCGTGGCGTTGGTGCCACCGAAGCCGAAGCTGTTGCTCATCACGGTGTTGATGGTGGCGTCTTCACGAGTCTTGGTCAGGATCGGCATGTCAGCCACTTCCGGGTCCAGTTCCTCGATGTTGGCGGAACCCGCCATGAAGTTGCCTTCCATCATCAGCAGGCAGTAGATCGCTTCGTGAACGCCAGCGGCGCCCAGGGAGTGACCCGACAGGCTCTTGGTGGAGCTGATGGCCGGTGCCTTGTCGCCGAACACTGCACGCACGCCTTCCATTTCCTTGGAGTCGCCGACCGGAGTCGAGGTGCCGTGGGTGTTCAGGTAGTCGATCGGAGTGTCGACGGTGGACATGGCCATCTGCATGCAGCGGATGGCGCCTTCGCCGCTTGGAGCGACCATGTCGTAGCCGTCGGAGGTCGCGCCGTAGCCAACGATTTCCGCGTAGATCTTCGCGCCGCGGGCCAGAGCGTGTTCCAGCTCTTCGACCACGACCATGCCGCCACCGCCAGCGATGACGAAACCATCACGGTTTTTGTCATAGGCACGCGAGGCTTTTTCCGGGGTTTCGTTGTACTGGCTGGACAGGGCGCCCATGGCGTCGAACAGGAACGATTGGCTCCAATGCTCTTCTTCACCACCACCGGCGAAGACGATGTCCTGCTTGCCCAACTGGATCTGCTCCACAGCGGTACCGATGCAGTGAGCACTGGTGGCGCAGGCGGAAGAGATCGAGTAGTTCACACCCTTGATCTTGAACGGCGTGGCCAGGCAGGCCGAAACGGTGCTGCCCATGGTCCGCGTGACGCGGTACGGACCGACGCGCTTGACGCCTTTCTCGCGCAGGATGTCCAGCGCTTCCATCTGGTTCAAGGTCGACGCGCCACCGGAGCCGGCGATCAGGCCGGTACGCACGTTGGAGACTTGCTCATCGGTCAGACCGGAGTCGGCGATGGCATCTTTCATGGCCAGGTAGGCGTAAGCCGCCGCGTGGCCGACGAAGCGAAAGATCTTGCGATCGATCAGCTCTTCGAGGGGAAGGTCAATGGAGCCGGAAACCTGGCTACGCAGACCCATTTCGGCATATTCCGGGTTGAACCGGATGCCAGGGCGGCTTGCACGCAGGTTAGCGGAGACGGTCTCTTTGTCATTGCCCAGGCACGAAACGATGCCCAGACCAGTGATAACGACGCGGCGCATGCGGATAACCCTTAGAAGTTGTCAGTGGAGGTGAAAACGCCGACCCGAAGGCCTTCGGCGGTGTAGATCTCGCGGCCGTCGACGCTGACCGAACCATCGGCGATGGCCAGGTTCAGCTTGCCCTTCAGTACGCGCTTGATCTGAATGTTATAGGTTACTTTCTTGGCGGTCGGCAGAACCTGACCGAAGAATTTCACTTCGCCCGAACCCAGGGCGCGACCGCGGCCCGGCAGACCTTGCCAGCCGAGGAAGAAACCGACCAGTTGCCACATGGCGTCGAGGCCCAGGCAGCCTGGCATCACCGGATCACCTTCGAAGTGGCAGGCGAAGAACCACAGGTCCGGAGTGATATCCAGCTCGGCGACCAATTCACCCTTGCCGTACTTGCCACCCTCGGCGCTGATATGGGTGATGCGATCCACCATCAACATGTTCGGGGCGGGTAGTTGTGCGTTACCTGGGCCGAACAGCTCACCGCGACTGCAGCGCAGCAGGTCTTCCCGAGTAAAGGCGTTTTGTTGGGTCATGCGAGCTCCTCAATAGTCCCATGCGGCAGGTGGGGCAAATCTTCCCGGCCGATCGAAGCGTTCATGCCTCGAATCAGCAGCCTACTCATAGACTATTGCGTTGTGGTGAAAGTCACAGCACCAAGGACATGAATGTACACTTGTGCACTGAAATTATTATTCAAGCCCCTTTTCGGGCCTGTTCGGGTGCCTAAGACTGCCGCACTTTCGCCTTTCACGCCAGTCGCAGATAGCCGAAAGGCCTGCACTACTGCACCCAGCGCTGCAGAATTTGCTGCAAATCTGTGCGTTTGAAGGGCTTGGCCAGGTAATCGTTCATTCCCGCCGATAAACAGGCTTCGCGGTCTCCCTGCAAGGCGTTGGCGGTCAGCGCGATGATTGGCAAGTCTGTGCAGCCGGGTAATTGGCGAATCTGTCGGGTGGCCTCGTAGCCGTCGATGATCGGTAGCCTGCAGTCCATCAGAATCGCTTCGAAAATCAGACTCTCGGCACTGCGTACTGCCTGGGCACCATCGGTGGCGACGCTGACAGTAAAGCCCAGACTGCGCAACATTGCTTCGATGACCGTCTGATTGACCGGATTGTCTTCCACCAGCAACACGTTGCGCCCTTCGCCATCACCGGTGCGGGTCGGTGTGCGCGCCGCCCGCACCGGCAGCGTCTGTTTATAGAGCGCCAGCGGGATTTCCAGGGTGAACACCGAGCCGCGACCTTCCTCGCTCTGGGCGCGCAACGTGCCGCCCATGCGTTCAGCCAGCGTGCGAGCAATCGGCAGGCCCAGCCCCGTGCCACCGTATCGCCTCGAAATAGAACTGTCGGCCTGCTGGAAGGCGTTGAACATCAATTCCAGGCTTTCAGCCGAGATACCAATCCCGCTGTCGCGCACCGTGCAGGTGAACCACAGCAGTTCGTGATCCAGCGACTGCCATTGCGGTTCGATGCTGACGCGGCCCTGTTCGGTGAATTTCAGCGCATTGCCGATCAGGTTGACCAGGATCTGCCGGATCCGCGTGGGGTCGCCCTGAACCTGCAACGCGCGCATGTCCTCCGGAATCGACAGCGCCAGGTCGAGCCCGCGTTGCACCGCGCTGTGCGAGAACGACTGGGCGCAACTGCCGATCAGGTCCGCGAGGTTGAACGGAATGTGCTCCAGCTCCAGTTCCGAACGCTCGATGCGCGAGAAATCAAGAATGTCGTTGATGACTTTGAGCAGGTGTTCGGTGGACTCCGAGGCGAGCGCCGCGTATTCGACCTGCTCCTCGGTCATCTCGGTGGTTTCCAGCAGTTGCAGCATACCCAGCACGCCATTCATCGGCGTGCGCAGTTCGTGGCTCATCATCGCAAGGAAATCGGATTTGGCGTTGTTGGCCTTTTCCGCTTCCTCGCGAGTCTGAATCAACTGCGCCATCGCTTGATGCTGTTCGCGACTGGCTTGTTCGAGCCCGTTGGCGAGGTTGTTGATGTGTTGCGACAGCGCGCCCAGTTCAGTGTCGTCGACGATCGGCAGCGGCGTTTTGTAGTCGCCGTCCTGAATCGCCTTGACCGCGTTGCCGATGTCGCGGATCGGTTGCGACAGGCTGCCGGCCAGTCGCCGGGCGACCAGAAAAGTAAACAACAGGGCGAACAGCGCCAGGATCCCGGCCTTGAGCAGGATTTCCTGCTGACGCTGGCTGAAGGCGTCATTGGACAGGCCGACGATCACCCGACCCAGATAATCCTCGCCGGGTGCCGTGTTGGCGACGCGGCTGCCCTGCAGGAAATCATTGTGCAACTGGATTCGTTGCAGCCGCACCGGGGCCTGGAACACTTCGACCTGGTGTGAGCGGTTGTGGGTTTCCGACGGTTGCTCGACGTACACCAGAATCCGGTTGGCGCTGTCCTGGACTTCCAGAAAACGCACATTGGGCGTGGCCAGGGTGGCCTTGAGCAAACTGTCGAGCACCTCGTTGTTGCCCGAGATCACCCCGTATTCGGTGGCTGGCGCCAGTTGGTTAGCGATCAGTTGCCCAGTGTGATTGAGCTCCTGACGCAGGTCCTGGATCCGCACGAAGGTGAAGAAGCTGATCAACAGCAACGTCAGCAACAGGGCAGGGCCGAGGCTGATAATTTGTGTGCGGGTGTTGATGTCCCAACGGCGACGGAAGGTCATGGGCGATTTTCTCCTTCGGCCAACTGTGTTGCGACAGACGCTTCGTTCATCTGTTCAATACCTAATGAACGAGCCACTTGCGGGTTGCTTAAGACTTTGAAGCGTTGCGGGTAGTGCGTGCGTGGCCACGTGGCCGGTGGCCGGTCGAGCAGTTCGTCGAGTATCGCCAGCCAGTCGCTCTGATCGCTGTAGGTGCTGGCCAGGCTCCCGGCCCTGACGAACCCGGCGTTAGGGCCGATCAGCGCCAATTGCCGTGCATAGCTGCTGAGCAACAGGTTTTTCGCGGTTTTCGGGTTGTACAGATCGGGGTCGTCGAGGCCCAGCAACACGTCGCTGTTTTTCAGCAACGTCTGCAACGGCCGGCTGTCGTTGGTGTTATCCCAGCGCTCGGTGACAACTTCAAGGCCCAGGGCGTGGGCGGCCTGATGCAATTCTTTCAAAAGGAATTCGCTGTGGCTGTCGAAGAGCACGCCGACCCGTTTGGCCTGAGGCAGCAGCAGTCGGGTCAGACGCAATTGTCGGTCCAGGGGCGGATCGCTCCAGAGCAGACTGAGGTGCGGGGGCAGGGTGGCCCCCAGATGCTGACGGGCTTGCAGGCGGCTGATGCGCAGCACGAGCGTCGCCGGGCCCTGGGCGTCTTGCAGGCGCCAGTCGAGGCTCGGCAGGTCGAGCAGAATCAAACGGGTGCCGGCGGGCAGTTTGCCTGGTGCCGGCAGGCTGGCCAGCGGCTGGAAGCGCACGTTATCGGCAGGCCGCAAAGCGCTCAGGGCCTGAGTGAAGGATTGCATGCCCGGGCTGTCCTCGGCGCCGGTCAGCAAAATGTCCGCGGCGCTGACCTCCAGGCTGCTCAGCAGCCCGGCAAACACCAGGCACAACCCGGACAGCAGGCGGCCAAGGATCGGCGTCTTGCGTGACGGGCGATACAGCATCTTAAAACGTCAGCTCCGCGCTGAAGTAAAGCACCCGGCGCTCGTCGTAGTTGTTGTCGACGAAGGTCGTGGGCTGGCTGTCGAGGCGTTGCTGGAGCACACCGGCCAGTTCCAGGCTGGCCTTGCCCAGGCCGATGCGTTTGGCGATGCGCGTGTCGACCCGTTCGAAGCGGTAGCCGTTCAGGGCATCGTCACCATAGTAGAAGAGCGCGCTGTTCCAGCCGTGGCCCCAGTTGCGCAGCCAACCGGCGGAACCGCTGTTTCTGGCAGTTTGTTGTGCATCCAGCGGGTTGCTCGCCTCGGCATCGACGTAGGCATAGGTCAGGCGCAGGCGATCGGCGCTGCTGATTCGCCAGTCGAGCTGGGTTTCTGCCCCGGAGAAGCGCGCGCTGTTTGAGTTGCTGGCGATGTACTGATTGTTGCGCAGCGGTTCGCTGATCATCCCGGTGATTTCGTCGTAGAACAGCTTCACATCAACCGCCAGCCCGACTTCGGCAAAGTAGCCGTTGTAGCCCAGCTCCCGGGAGCGCATGTGTTCCTGTTCGAGGTCGCCAGGGCCACGGGTCTTGACGAAATAACGGGCACTGGACTGGCCATAGGCGCTGGGTCGCAGGTTCTTTACCTGATAGCTCCAGTTGACGTTGTTCTCGAACATGTCCGGCGAGCGGATGGCTTCCGAGTACACCGCCCGCAGGCCATGGCGCGGGTTGATCAGGTAGTTGACCGCCACCCGCGGGGTGAGCGAACTGCCGATCAATTGCGTGTCTTCGAACATTGCGCCGCCCTGCAGCAACCAATGCTCTGTGGCGCGCCACTCGAGCTGGCCGAACGCCCGCCAGGTGGTGTCGTCGAGGGTGCCATTGAAGTAGGTCTCGGAATCTGCCCGGTCGTAACGATAGTTCATGCCGCTGACCAGTCGCAGACTGTCGGACAGGCTGAGCGTGTCTTGCAATTCAAGGTCGTAGCGCGATTCCCGGGTGCTCTGGTCAATATCGCCACAGAGGGTTTGCCGGGCGCCGTTTCGCCATTGGTCCAGCACTTGATTGGCCAGTGCGCGTTGGGCCGGGTCACCTGCGGGTGCGCCGGGGCCGGTGTAGCGCTCCATGTTGCGCGCCAGGCGTTCGGTGTAATTCGGGTTGAGCTGCCAGAGTTCGGTCAACTGCGGGCTGAACGAGACCTCGGCATCGCAGGCACGCCAGGTCTGCTGACGATCCCAGTGCTGCGCCGAACCCTGAATGTAAAGGCTGTGATCGGGATTGATGTCGAGGTTCCAGCGCAGCGAGCCGGCGTAGTCCTTGGCGATGACGTCGGAATTGTTCCCGGCATCGGTAATCCCCGAGAAGACCGGGCGGTAGGTATACGGACGCTGGTTGCTCCCGTCCTTGGCATTCAATTGCCAGTCGATGCTCTGGTTTTCAGTGAGCGTCTGGCTGACGGCGAGGTTGAAGCGGTTCAAGCGGCGGCTGTCGCGGTAGTCGGCGCCGTTACGGTCCGAGTCGAAGCCATCGTCTTGCTGGCCGGAGAGTGACAGGCGCAGGTCGCCGCCGTCCCAGCCCATGCCCTGGCTGGCGTAAAAGTCGTCGATGCCGCGCTGCCCACGGGTGACTTTCATCCGCGTGCCATGGCTGTCGGCCGGGTTGCGCGTGATGATGTTGACCACCGCCATCAGCGCATTGGCGCCATAGCTGACGGTGTTCGGGCCGCGAAAAACCTCGATGTGTTCGATGTCTTCCAGGGCCACCGGAATGTCACTCCAGTCCACCGTGGCCAGGCCTGCGCGGTACACCGAGCGGCCATCGATCAAGACTTGCATGCGTCGCGCTTCGGTCGCATTGGTGCCGTGATAGTTCACCGCCGCCTGGTTGCCGTTGATGTTGCCGACCATCATTCCCGGCACCAATCGCAGCAACTCACTGATGTCCCTGGCGCCACTGGCGTTGATCAGTTCGCTGTCGATCACCGTCATGCTCCCCGGTACTGCGGCCGGCGACTGCTTGAGTCGCGTCGCGGTCAATACTTGCGGCAGCGGCTCGCTGTCGAGGAACAAGTCGTCGGCAAGCAATGGCGAGCTGAAAATCAGCGCCAGTACCAGCGGCGAGCGAGGTGAAGGGGAGCCAAACGACACAACACATCCTTGATAGCGAACAATTGGCGCGCATGTTAACCGAGCGCAATGACTTTTCCAGTCACGTTGTGGGCATTTTCCTCGGTTTTCTTGGTCTTCTTCCTACAAGTACCGGTAATTGATACGGGGGCTGGCCGCCACTGGGCCGCTCCGTATAATGCCGTCATCGCCACTGGTATGGATTAACGGATTGCATATGACTGAACAGCGCCCAATTGCGGTCCTGGGAGGCGGAAGTTTTGGTACCGCCGTGGCTAATCTGCTGGCCGAGAACGGGCATCAGGTCCGGCTGTGGATGCGTGACCCCGAGCAGGCCGAGGCCATTCGGGTCAATCGCGAGAACCCGCGTTACCTCAAAGGCATCAAGATTCTGCCGGCCGTGGAAGCGGTCACCGACCTGCTGGCCACTCTGCAAGCCTGCGACTTGTGCTTCGTCGCACTGCCGTCCAGCGCGCTGCGCTCGGTATTGATGCCGCACGCCGAACGTTTGAGCGGCAAGTTGCTGGTGAGCCTGACCAAAGGCATCGAGGCCCACACCTTCAAACTGATGAGCGAAATCCTCGAAGAGATCGCCCCACAAGCGCGCATCGGCGTGCTGTCCGGGCCGAATCTGGCCCGTGAAATCGCCGAACACGCGCTGACCGCCACGGTGGTCGCCAGCGAAGACGAAGAACTCTGCCAACGGGTCCAGGAGGCGTTGCACGGCCGGACCTTTCGCGTGTACGCCAGCGCCGACCGCTTCGGCGTGGAGTTGGGCGGCGCGTTGAAAAACGTTTATGCGATCATCGCCGGCATGGCGGTGGCGTTGGGCATGGGTGAAAACACCAAGAGCATGTTGATCACCCGGGCGCTGGCGGAAATGACCCGCTTTGCGGTGAATCAGGGCGCCAACCCGATGACCTTCCTCGGTTTGGCGGGCGTCGGCGATTTGATCGTCACCTGCTCGTCGCCGAAAAGCCGTAACTACCAGGTCGGATTCGCCCTCGGCCAGGGCTTGAACCTGGAAGATGCAGTGACGCGCCTGGGCGAAGTCGCCGAAGGGGTGAACACCCTCAAGGTACTCAAGACCAAGGCTCAGGAGGTGGGCGTGTACATGCCGCTGGTCGCCGGCCTGCATGCCATCCTGTTCGAAGGGCGCACGCTGGAGCAGGTAATCGGTCTATTGATGCGTGCCGAGCCGAAAACCGACGTCGACTTTATTTCCACCAGCGGTTTCAACTGAGCACTCAATTGACAGGGGCAGGGAGCGAGACATGAA
Source organism: Pseudomonas sp. GL-B-26 (assembly GCF_019947405.1). Taxonomy (NCBI): domain Bacteria; kingdom Pseudomonadati; phylum Pseudomonadota; class Gammaproteobacteria; order Pseudomonadales; family Pseudomonadaceae; genus Pseudomonas; species Pseudomonas sp. GL-B-26. Next base: position 26,850 of record NZ_JAGYGJ010000060.1, read on the forward strand.
CGATCCGAAAACAGAAGCCAAGTACGAATCCATCCTGCTGCGCGTGTTGTGGATGATCGTCTACGTGCTGGTCTGGCAAGTGGCGCAATTCATCCTCGGCGCCGTGGTGTTGGTTCAACTGATCTATCGTTTGATATATGGCGCCCCGAGCGCCAGCCTGATGAACTTCGGCGACAGCCTGAGCCAGTTCCTGGCGCAGATCGGTCGTTTCGGCAGCTTCCACAGCGACCAGAAGCCCTGGCCGTTCGCCGACTGGCCGACGCCGCGTACACCGGAAGGTGAAGCACCGCACGCTGTGGCGCCGGCACCACACCCGGCCCGAGATGAGGAGCCAAAGCTATGAAACTCTGGATACTGCGTCATGGTGAAGCCGAGCCACACGGCAAGCGTCCTGATTCGGAACGGGCACTGACGGCCCATGGTCGTGAAGAAGTGCTGCGCACTGCCGCCGAGTTGGCCGGCAAGCCGCTGACCGCGATCTACGCCAGTCCTTACCTGCGAGCGCAGGAGACCGCAGAAATCGTGCGTACAGCGCTGAATTTCGCGCCGGAGATTCGCACCGTCGACTGGCTGACCCCCGACAACCGCCCGCAAGCGGTGGCGGAGCAGTTGGTGTCTGTGGATCACGCGTTGCTGGTCAGTCATAACCCGCTGGTGGGCAACCTGTTGGGTTACTTGCAGCACGGCCATGTACAAGACCCGGAAGCGGTCCGCACCGCCGGCCTTGCAGAACTTGAAGGTGATTTGCCGCTGGCCGGCGCAATGAAGCTCAAAGGCATCAAGCACCCATAGCTCTGCTCTTTGTGGGAGCGTGGCTTGCCCGCGATGGCATCAACGCGGTCTACCTGACAGACCGCAGCGCCTGCATCGCGGGCAAGCCACGCTCCCACAGGTTCTGCTTCGTACCTGATTTTTGTGTGAAATAGTCAACCAAGCAATTGCTTGGTTGGCTACGCTTGCTCCAGACCAGAAATAAAGGAGCGAGTCGCATGCCTGCTGCTTTTCGTTTGCCGTTGGACGTCTTCTACGAGCGTGAGGCCCGCCATCCGCGCCAGCGCTTTCTGGTCCAGCCCGTGGGCGGCGGGCAAGTCGAGACCCTGACCTGGGCCGACGTCGGTCATCAGGCGCGCTGCGCCGCGCATTGGTTGCGCGCACGCGAACTGCCCCAAGGCAGCCACATCGCCCTGATCTCGAAAAACTGTGCGCACTGGATCATCGCCGACCTGGCGATCTGGATGGCCGGCCATGTGTCGGTGCCGCTCTACCCGAACCTCACCGCCGAGACCGTGGCCCAAGTCCTTGAACACTCCGAAGCGGCGCTGGCGTTCATCGGCAAACTCGATGACGGGCCAGGCATGTCTCGCGGGGTCAGCGCTGATCTGCCGACGATCAGCCTGCCGTTGCATCCACCCGGCACGTTCGATTTCAGCTGGGCCGACCTGCAAAAGAGCTCACCGATCCAGGACGATCCCAAGCCGTCCGCCGACCAGTTGGCGACCATCATTTACACCTCCGGCACCACCGGCATGCCCAAAGGCGTGATGCACAGCTTCGCCAATCTGGGGTTTGCCACCACTCGCGGCACGCAGTTGTTTGACTTGAATGAGTCGGATCGGCTGCTGTCCTACCTGCCGCTGTGCCATGTCGCCGAGCGGATGTTCGTCGAACTGGCGTCGATCTACACCGGGCAAACGGTGTTTTTTGCCGAGAGCCTCGACACCTTCCTGACCGATTTGCGCCGCGCACGTCCAACCGCGCTGTTCGGCGTGCCGAGGATCTGGACCAAATTCCAGATGGGCGTGTACAGCAAGATCCCGGCAAAGCGCCTCGACTTCCTGCTCGGTCTGCCGATCATCGGTAAGCGGGTCGGCCACAAAGTCCTGGCCGGGCTCGGGCTGGACGCCTTGCGCATCGCCTTGTCCGGCGCCGCGCCAGTGCCGCAGACCTTGCTGCTGTGGTACCGCAAATTGGGGCTGGATGTGCTGGAGGTCTACGGCATGACCGAAAGCTGCGGCTATTCGCACATTTGCCTGCCGGGCCAGAACAAACCCGGCTGGATCGGCAAGCCCTGCCCGGAAGTCGAGGTGCGGATCGCCGAGTCGGGCGAGGTCATGGTGCGCAGCGGCGCGACCATGCTCGGGTATTTCAAGGAGCCTGAGAAAACCGCCGAAACCATCACCGGGGATGGCTTCCTGCGCACCGGCGACAAAGGCGAGGAGGACGCCGAAGGCAACCTGCGCCTGACCGGGCGACTGAAGGAAATCTTCAAGACCAGCAAAGGTAAATACGTCGCCCCGGCACCCATCGAGAATCGTCTGGCGGAGCATTCGCGGATCGAGCAGGTTTGTGTGGTGGGCGATGGCCTGAGTGCGCCGCTGGGGTTGTGCGTGCTCTCGGCGGTCGGTCAGCAGGACGCCAGCGGAACGGCGAGGGCGGGCCTGCATTCAAGCCTGGAAAAACTCCTGGAGGAGGTCAACGGCGTCCTCGACAAACACGAACGCTTGCGTCGATTGGTGGTGGTCAAGGACAGTTGGGCGGTGGAAAACGGCTTCCTGACGCCGACCCTGAAGATCAAGCGCAACGTGATCGAAGCCGCCTACGGTGCCCGTTTCGAAGAATGGAGCGAGCGCAGCGAAGCGGTGCTGTGGCAGGATTGAGTCAAGAATAAAACCAACCAAGGAAAGCAACGATGAGCTTGTGGCGTACCATTCCCAACATCGAGCATCTGAACGAAATCCAGAAAAACACCATCGGCGAAGTGCTGGATATTCGCTTCGAAGCCGTCGACGAAGCGTCCCTGACCGCGAGCATGGTCATCGACCATCGCACTCACCAGCCATTCGGCTTGCTGCACGGCGGCGCCTCGGTGGTGCTGGCCGAAACGGTCGGCTCGATGGCCAGTTACCTGTGCATCGACGCCAGCAAGTTTTACTGCGTGGGTCTGGAAATCAACGCCAACCATTTGCGCGGCTTGCGCAGTGGGCGGGTCACGGCGGTGGCCAAGCCGATTCACATTGGTCGCACGACGCATGTTTGGGATATCCGTTTGACCAGCGATGAGGGGAAGGCGAGTTGTGTGTCGCGGTTGACCATGGCGGTGGTGCCATTGGGTGAGAATCCGCCGGCGCGGTGAGAGTGTGTTTCTTCAATTAGATCCACCCCTCACCCTAACCCTCTCCCTACGGGGGCGAGGGGACTGACCGAGTTGTTCTTGGAGCTACATCGATCTGAAATATTGAGTCGAACTCAGGTCTGGAAGCCAACGCAGATCTGCTCCCTTTCCCCCTCTCCCCCGTGGGGAGAGGGCTGGGGTGAGGGGGTGGATTCATCTGACACGCCATTCCCATGACCGGACTGTCATCATTCCTGGCACTTACGGTCATTGCTGTAGGGCGTCGTCTTACGGACAATCAACCCTTGTTTTCGTTGATGGATCATCGGTATGTCGCAACAGATATTTTTCGCCCACGCCAACGGTTTCCCCTCGGGCACCTATGGCAAGTTGTTCGCGGCGCTGGCGCCCGAGTATCAGGTGACGCATCTGCAGCAGCACGCCCACGACCCGCGTTTTCCGGCGGACGACAACTGGTACAACCTGGTCGACGAGCTGATTCATCACCTCAAGCAACAACCGGAACCGGTGTGGGGCGTCGGCCATTCCTTCGGTGGCGTGCTGCACCTGCACGCGGCGTTGCGGTGCCCCGAGCTCTATCGTGGCGTGGTGATGCTTGATTCGCCGGTGCTGACCCGCGCCGATCAATGGGTGATCCGTGCCGCCAAACGTTTCGGTTTCATCGATCGCCTGACCCCGGCCGGCCGTACGTTGGGACGTCGGGAAGAGTTCGCCGATCTGGAAGCCGCCCGACTCTATTTCGCTGGCAAAACCCTGTTCCGCAGTTTCGATCCGGAATGCTTCGACGCTTACCTGCAACACGGCTTGCACAAGGTGGGAGACAAGCTGCGCCTGCGCTTCGACCCGGCCACGGAAATCAGTATCTACCGTGGTGTGCCGCACACCAGTCCCGGCCGCACACGGCAACTGAAAGTGCCGCTGGCGGTGGTTCGCGGGCACAAGAGCCGGGTGGTGATGCGTCATCACGCAAGCCTCGTGGGGCGCTTGCCGCAGGGCGAGTCCCTGACCATGCCGGGCGGCCACATGTTTCCCCTCGAACGTCCCCAGGACACGGCCACGCTGCTGAAGAACCTGTTCAGCCGCTGGGAAGGTCGCCGCCAACAGGATTGCGCATGAACAACGTCGTTGAAGAAGTTCGCCTGAGCCTGCCGCATATCGAGTTGGCAGCGCACTTGTTCGGCCCCGAAGACGGCATGCCGGTGATCGCCTTGCATGGCTGGCTGGACAACGCCAACAGCTTCGCCCGGCTGGCGCCGAAGCTCAAAGGCTTGCGCATCATCGCGCTGGACATGGCCGGTCACGGTCATTCCGGGCATCGGCCGACCGGCGCCGGTTACGCACTGTGGGACTACGCCCATGACGTGCTGCAAGTGGCCGAGCAATTGGGCTGGAAGCGCTTTGGCCTGCTCGGGCATTCCATGGGCGCGATTGTTTCGTTGGTGCTGGCCGGTTCGTTACCGGAACGCGTGACCCATCTGGCATTGATCGACGGCGTCATTCCTCCTACAGACAAAGGCGAAAACGCTGCCGAACGGATGGGCATGGCCCTGCAAGCGCAGCTGGATTTGCGGGAGAAGCGCAAACCGGTCTACAACACGCTCGACCGGGCCATCGAGGCGCGCATGAAAGGCTTGGTCGCTGTCAGTCGCGAAGCCGCAGAACTGCTGGCCCAACGTGGATTGATGCCGGTGCCGGGCGGTTATACCTGGCGCACCGATAACCGCCTGACGTTACCGTCGCCGCTGCGTCTGACCACCGAGCAGGCGATGGCCTTCGTCCAGCGGGTCAGTTGTCCTGCAAAACTGGTGGTGGCTGCCGACGGCATCCTCGCCAAACATCCCGAGTTGCTGGAGCGTCTACCCTTTAGCCGTGAACAGCTGCCTGGCGGTCATCATTTGCACCTGAATGACGAACCCGGTGCCGACCTTGTCGCAGACTGTTTCAATCGGTTTTTCGCCGTTCCTTGACTTGCGCCGGGCAACTGTCGAGGCTGGGCGGGTTGAAATGGGAGACAACCATGATAGATCTCTACACCGCTGCGACCCCGAATGGCCACAAGGTCTCTATCGTGCTCGAGGAACTCGGCCTGCCCTACACGGTGCACGCCTTGAGTTTCGACAAAAAGGAACAGAAGTCCGAGGGCTTCCTCAAGATCAATCCCAATGGCCGGATTCCGGCGATTGTCGACCGCGCCAATGGCGATTTCGCCGTGTTTGAATCCGGCGCGATCCTGATTTACCTGGCTGAACTGAGCGGCAAACTGCTGCCAAAAGACCCCAAGGGGCGTTCAGTGGTCCTGCAATGGCTGATGTTCCAGATGGGTGGAATCGGCCCGATGCAGGGGCAGGCCAACGTGTTTTTCCGTTATTTTCCGGAGAAACTCCAGGGCGCCATCGACCGCTATCAACATGAAACCCGCCGCCTCTATGAAGTGCTCGACACGCGCCTGCAAGCCGTGGAGTTTCTGGCCGGTGAGTACAGCATTGCCGACATCGCCACTTTTCCGTGGGTCCGTGGCCATGAGTGGTCGGGTGTCGAGGTCGACGGTTTGCCGGCCTTGCAGCGCTGGATGGCAACCATGGAGGCGCGTCCGGCGGTACAGCGTGGTTTGCTGGTGCCTGAGCGCATCGATGACGCCAGTATCATCAAGGGTGCCCAGGCCATGCTGATCCGATGAGTCTCTCCATGCGTTCATTCAGTCTGCTGGCGCTGTGTTGTTTCAGTCCGCTGTTATTTGCCGCCGATGTCCCGGGCAGCCAGGACCTGCCGATCGTGCCGCGTATGGCCGATGCGCAGATCGTTGACTATCGTCCGGTCGCCGAACTTGAGCGGATCTATCCACTGGGCTCGATCCGCAAAATCAGCGGCCAGTTGCGCTTTGACGGCCAGGTCGCTGCCCGAGGGCAAACCACGTCGGTGACCTACGAGTTGCCACCGGAGCATTCCTCCATCGAGGCCTTCACCGCCGCTCGTGAAGCCTTGCAGAAGCAGGACGCGCAGTTGCTGTTCTGGTGCCAGGCCCGTGATTGCGGCGAAAGCAGCCTGTGGGCCAATGATGTCTTCGGCAATGCCAAGCTCTATGGCGCTGATGATCAGCAAGCGTTCTTGCTGTTGCGCTTGGCGGCTCCACAGGACAACACGCTGGTGGCGCTTTACAGCATCACGCGCGGCAATCGCAAAGCGTATCTGCACGTCGAACAGTTTGACGCCGCTGCGCCGCTGGGCGATTTGCTGCCGACTTCTGCAACTTTGCTTCGAGAACTCAAAAGCACCGGTGAGCTCGATTTCCCCAAACTGACTGGCGATCCTGACGATGCCTGGCTGCGCCTGATCTCTCGTGGGCTGAATCTGGACACCACGTTGCGGGTCAGTGTTTCCGGGCCGAAGGCCGAAGCCTGGCGTCAGGCACTGATCGGGCAGGGTGTGCGTACCGCCAGGATGGAAGCCGGCAGCGTCGACGGCGCTGGTTTGCACATCGAACTGTTGCGATAAGCTGTATCAGGCGAACGTACAAGCTGCGTTCGCCTACTCTTTTGCGAACTGACTTTTTTCGAGATTTAGATGATCAATAACGATCGGCTGTTGGTGCAGATCCTGCTCCTGGTGCTGTTTGGCGCGAGCTTCTGGGTGATGGCGCCGTTCTGGTCGGCGCTGTTCTGGGGCGCGGTGCTGGCGTTTGCCAGCTGGCCGCTGATGCGTTTGCTGACGCGTTTGCTCAATGGTCGCGAATCTCTGGCGGCGGCAGTGCTGACGCTGGGCTGGATGTTGCTGGTGGCGTTGCCGTTGGTCTGGCTGGGATTCAATCTCGCGGACCATGTGCGCGATGCCACGGCGTTCATCAAGGATGTGCAGGTCGACGGGCTGCCGGAAGCGCCGATCTGGCTGGGCAGTATTCCCTTGGTGGGCGAGCGGTTGGTCGGGGTCTGGAACAGCATCGATCAGCAGGGCGCGGCGATGATGCTGGCGGTCAAACCTTACCTGGGCCAGGTCGGCAATTGGTTGCTGGCGCGCAGCGCGCAGATTGGCGGCGGGATTCTTGAACTGACGTTGAGTATCGTCTTCGTGTTCTTTTTCTACCGAGACGGGCCGCGTCTGGCGGCATTTGTTCACGGGTTGCTGGAACGTCTGATTGGTGACCGTGCCGGGTATTACATTGAATTGGTGGCGGGCACGGTGCAGCGGGTGGTGAACGGCGTGATCGGGACGGCGGCGGCCCAGGCGGTTCTGGCGTTGATCGGGTTTTTGATTGCCGGGGTGCCCGGGGCGCTTGTGCTGGGGATCGTCACGTTTTTGTTGAGCCTGATTCCGATGGGGCCCCCGCTGGTGTGGATTCCGGCCACGGCCTGGCTGGCCTGGAAGGGTGAGTACGGGATGGCGGTGTTTCTCGGGATTTGGGGGATGTTCATCATCAGTGGCGTCGACAACGTGCTCAAACCGTACCTGATCAGCCGGGGCGGGAATTTGCCGTTGGTGATTGTTCTGCTCGGGGTGTTTGGCGGGTTGATTGCCTTCGGGTTTATTGGCTTGTTCATCGGCCCGACGCTGTTGGCGGTGGCCTACAGCCTGCTGAACGACTGGAGCAAGAGTCAGGCTCGGGTTGAGGATCGCCGGCCCTGAGATTTTTGTTGGGGCTTGGGGCCTCTTCGTCGGAACGCCGCCCGGAGCCGGCTCGCTCCCACATTGATTTTGTATCGATAACAAATTATGTGATCAATGCAGATCAACTGTGGGTGCGAGCCTGCTCGCGATGCTTTTGACTCAGGTCGCGACGTTCAGGTATTTGCCCACGGTCGCCACGTTGTCGAGCGAGTACTGCTTGCTCAGGTTGGCGATCATTTTGTTCAGGGCTTCGGTCACGTTCGACTGATCGGTGGAGCTGTCGGTGTTTCGCTCGCGGCCGGCTTGCAACGCCGCGTTCAACTCGTCGCTGCTGACGCCGCCACTGCTGTCGCTATCCAGCACTTTGAGCAACGCGGCGCTGGTGTCGGTGCTGGTCGACGAGGTGCTGCTGGTCTGCAACGCACTGGTCAGTTCGGTGGCGCTGACACTGCCGTCGCTGTCCGTGTCGAGCTGGCTGAACAGTTCTTCGCTGGACATTTGTTGAGGGGGGGGCGGAGGCGGGGCGAGGCTGGCGGCGAGTTCGTCCTGGCTGACGGAGCCGTCTTCGTTCTTGTCCAGGGCCGAGAAGATTTCTGTGCTGTCGGCGCTGCTGCCAGCGTTGGCCAGGCCGTTGCTCAGTTCATCGCTGCTGATGGCCCCGTCACCGTCGGCGTCCAGGGCGCTGATCAGCGCGTCAGCCAGTTCGGTGTTCGGTGCCTGGTCCCGTGGCGGTGGCGGCGGAGGGGCCATCGCGGCCATTTCTTCACCGCTCAGGCTGCCGCTGTCGTCGCTGTCCAGGTCAGCGAAATTCTTGCTCAGGCTGACCAGCAGACCGTCGTCGGTTTTCTGCGACAGGGCGCTCTTGAGTTCATCCTGATCGACTGCGCCGTCGCTGTTGCTGTCGAGTTTGGCGAGCAATTCTTTCTGAAACTGCTGGCTGCGGGCGGTGCTGGTCGTGGTGCTGCTGGTGCTGGTATAGCTCGTGTAACTGCTGACGCTACCGATCATTGCGCTCACTCCTTGGAATGGATAGCCGGTGGGTGCACCGGCTTATGCAGCCTCAAGGGGCAAGTTGTCGTGGGTATGTGAGGTTTGTACCGAACGGTACACAGAGCAGCGATCAGGATCGAGGCAGACGAATTACTGCTGTCAGGCCACCACCGGGCGTTTCTTCCAGACTCAACTGCCCACCCAGGCGTTCGGCCGCTTCGCGGGCAATGGTCATGCCCAGCCCGACCCCGCCGGAGTTGCGGTTGCGCGATCCTTCCAGGCGAAAGAATGGCTCGAACACGGCTTCACGTTTATCCGCCGCGATACCCGGTCCTTGGTCGATGACCCGGATCACCAGGATTTCGCGCGTGTCTTCGAGCGTAATTATGGCCTGCCCGGCATAACGCAGGGCATTGTCCAGCAGGTTGTTGATGCACGAACGCAAGGCCATCGGTTGCACTTGCAGCGGCGCGCAGTGGCCGCTGGTGAGTACATCGGCGCCCTGGTCCTGGGCGTTTTCACTCAGGGATTCGACCAGCGCCTGCACGTCCATCCACTGCAGGGCCTCACTGGTGCGCTGCTCGTGCAGGTAGGTGAGCGTGGCGTCGAGCATGCCGATCATGTCGTCCAGATCCTGACGCATCTGGCCTTGCAGTTTGTTGTCGTCGATCTGCTCCAGTCGCAGCTTGAGCCGCGACAGCGGCGTGCGCAGGTCGTGGGAGACGGCGCCAAGCATCCGCGAGCGTTGCTGCACTTGTTCACGAATGCGTTGCTGCATCTTGTTGAAGGTGTGTGCCGCTTGCCGTGCTTCCCGTGGGCCGGACTCATCCAGAGGCGGGCTGTCGAGGTTTTCGCTCAGGCGCTCGGCGGCATCGCTCAGGCGCTGGATCGGCCGGCTCAGCAGTTTGGCACCGTACCAGGCGGCGATGATCAGCGAGACCAGTTGAAAGGTCAGCGGCACCAAGGGGCCGCCGAACCACGGCCGCGGTGGCCGATTTCCGAAGCGCGGGTCCATTGGCGGGCGCTGTCCGTCGAAGTTTTCGGA
>NZ_JAGYGJ010000061.1:0-36038 GCF_019947405.1 Pseudomonas sp. GL-B-26
GCTCGCGAATGCGGTGTGTCAGGCACATCGATGGCGAATGACACACCGCATTCGCGAGCAAGCCCGCTCCCACATTAGATGGTGTGCAGGCGGATTTGGTCGTCGTGATCCACATGGGCGACGACCGACTCATAGCTGGGGAGCGTGGCGTGCGGGGTCTCGATCGGATGATCGTGGGTCGCGGTCACCACGATAAGGCCCGCGCCCGCAGCCTCGGCCGCGAGAATGCCCACGGTGGCGTCTTCGAAAATCAGGCAATCGGCCGGTTCAACGCCCAAACGCTTGGCCGCCAGTCGATAGCCTGCGGGATCGGGTTTGCCGGCACTGACGTCTTCGGCAGTGACCATCACCAAGGGCTGCGGAATACCCGCCGCGGCCATCCGCCGTAGCGCCAATGCCTTTGGCGCCGAGGTGACGATGGCCCACTGGTTGGCGGGCAGCGACTTCAGGAAGTTCGCCGCGCCAGGCACTTCGATGATCCCCTCGACATCCTCGATTTCCGCCTCGGTGATGAACGCCGCTTCAGCCTCGGCATCCACCCCTGGCAACGACAGACGATTGATGGTGTCGATGGCGCGAACGCCATGGATAGAGGGCAGGAATGAGTCGACATCGACGCCGTGGCGCAAGGCCCAGGCCGCCCAGATCCGCTCGGCAGCGGCGATGGAATTGAGGACGGTGCCGTCCATATCAAACAGAAAAGCGCGGTACGGGGTGTTGAAGACAGATTCTTGAGCAGACAAGGGGGAGCTTCCTCTCGCAAGTGCCAGGCGGGTTCGCCGAACAATGTAGCATTTGCGAGGAGCTGCCGAACGCGGCCCGAGCCTTCGGCAACTCCTGCAGAGGATTTCCTTGCTAAGCGGGACGCGGTGCTTCAACAGGCGGGGTGCCGTCGTGAAACATCGTCTTCAGTTGAGCACGCAGTTCCGGTGAGTCGGTGTGCTTGTGAACACTGACCGCATGCTGTGCGGCGGCCTCGAGCAGTTCGTTTTCAGAGTCTGCGGACAGAGCAACCGAGCATTTGGCATCGCTTGGAAACTCGCGGCAGTCGATGTATTTACGCGCCATGATCTTCTCCTCCCTACGACGAAGGCAGGCCGTGGCCTGCGTGAACGATCACCCGACGCGTCACCCCATACATCAAACACGATTGCAGGTCGCACCGAGTGTGCCGACTCTTGAAGTATAGGCCCGCCACAAGGCGCATCGTGACAGGTTGTAGTGGTCTGATGTGCAGCAGGTTCTAAAGAGTATTTTTCGACTTCAAGGCACCTTCCACACAGTCCAGCAACTGCCCAAGCGCCCACGGTTTCTTGATGAACGACACCGAATGCCTGACCCCGGCGCTTTCCGGTGTTTCGAAACCCGACATGATCATGATCGGCTTGTCCGGCCAGCGATCGCCAAACAGATTGGCCAGGTCCGCGCCATTGAGTTTGCCCGGCATGGTGATGTCCGTGAGCAATAGACGGACGGCTTCGGCGTGTTGCTCCAGATACTTCGACGCGGCATCCGCGCTGGTCTGCGGTTCAACCACAAAGCCTTCGTCCTGAAGAATTTCGCAGAGAAACTCCAGGATCAGCGGGTCGTCCTCAACCACAAGAATCAATTTGCCAAGGAGATGATCGCCCGCCGTCGATACTGGTCCCATGACTGTGCCACTCCCTGATTGCCTGAATGATTTCGCGCGCTTAAATCCGCTACCTATTCAGGTATGAGCAGCGGACTTCGCGGAAATTCATTTTTGATGCAATTGGGCGACGAATCAGGCGCCATGCAGCGCTGTATGGGCGCCTGCAAACCAGGGTCTGGCCTCGAAGAAGGGTGTTGGGATCAGTACGACGGAGCGTCTTTTTTCATGGCGTCCTTGGACATCGAGTCCTTCTTCATTCCGTCCTTGCTCATGGCGTCCTTGGACATGGTGTCTTTCTTCATCGCGTCCTTGCTCATGGAATCCTTGGACATGGCGTCCTTTTTCATCGTGTCTTTGTGCATGGCGTCTATAGACATTGAATCCTTGCTCATGCTGTCGTTGCTCATGCTGTTATTGGTTGTTGCATCGGCGGCAAACACGCTTGCGGCGCCAAACGCCAGGCACATGGACAGTACGGTGGTCGCTAATTTTTTCATGATGAAACTCCTTGAAGCACAGGTTGCGAATGAGCGCAGCGGGTACTGCGCAGTAAAGTGGCCAGGCGCCATCAGCTACCACCGAACCAGTTGTAGCCCTGGTCTTCCCAGTAGCCACCCGGATAGGTGTTGGTGACGAAAATCGCCTGAATGTGTTTGGGATTCTTGTAGCCCAGCTTGGTGGGCATGCGCAGTTTCATCGGGAAGCCGTACTGGCGAGGCAGCACCGCGCCGTCATAGGTCAGCGTCAACAAGGTCTGCGAGTGCAGCGCAGTGGCCATGTCGATGCTGGTGTAGTAGTCGTCCGCGCATTTGAAGCCGACAAATTTGGCATCCGTGTCGGCACCGACCCGCTTCAGGAAGTCGCTGAACCGCACGCCGCCCCAGCGCCCGATCGCGCTCCAGCCTTCCACGCAGATGTGTCGGGTAATTTGTTCGGTCTGCGCCATGGCGCGCAGTTCTTCCAGGTGCCAGCTGCGCTTGTCCGCGACCATGCCGGTCACTTCCAGTCGATAACTCTCTTCCTCCACCGTCGGCGCCTCGTCGATGCCGTAGAAGGCATTGAAAGGAAACGGCCGGGTGATCATCGACTCGGGATAGGTCGGTGCCAGGGCGTTGGGATTGAACAGCCAGCCCTGCACCCTGTCGTTGAAGCGAGACATTGAGGACAGCGCGGTCTCGACGCTTTCGTTGTCGGTGAGGTTGCAGCCGGACAACATGGCCACGCCACCAAGGGTCAGGCCGCGCATCAGGAACGAGCGACGTGAGCGGTCCTCGATCTGTGGTGCGAGGATCTTTCTGGCGTCTGTCAGGATGGACGACTCGTCCAGCCCTGAGCCTTGAATGCGCTTTTTCATAGGACCTCCTTGCGACCGACAATCATGGCCCACAACGTTTTGGGAACCAGCGCGACCATCACCAGATGAACCGCGACAAAGGCCACCAACAGCGACATCGCGATGAAGTGCACGTGCCGTGCGCCTTCGTAACCGCCGAGCAGTTCACGCAACAGCGGAAACTGGACGGACTTCCACAACACCAGCCCGGAAATCACCAGCAGCGTGATGTCGACCATCACGAACAGATACGCCACCCGTTGCACCTGGTTGTAATGACTCAGGTCGGCATGCCCCAACCGCCCTCTCAACGCGGCCCACAGGTCATGCAGGACACCTTTAGGCGAAACCGGGAAAAAGCGCCGTTTCAGACGACCACTGACGAGGTTGATGATCAGGTAGACAAGACCGTTGACGGCCAGAAACCACATCGCCGCGAAATGCCATTGCAATGCGCCGCCGAGCCAGCCGCCCAACGTGATTGCCTTGGGAAAACTGAAGTCATACAGCGGAGACGCGTTATAGATTCGCCAACCGCTGGTGACCATGACCAACACCGCCAGGGCGTTCAGCCAATGGGTCAGCCGTAGCCAGCGAGGATGAGTGCTGACTGTGGGTGAAGCAGGTAACTGCGACATATTCGGCTCCCGGCGGTTGATCGTTGGAGCCGATTATGCGAGCCGACAGATCGCCAAATCCTCACGTAAAGTTAAATAAAACGTGATAACTACCCCCTAATAACCTGTGGTCCGCCCTTGGCTCAATTGTGGTTAAAATGCCGCCCCCACAAATTGCTGGCCCTGCCCGATGAACGCTGACGCTCTCTCCACCCTCCACGACCATTTAATGACGGCTCTGGCGGCTGCCCCCGCCGAAACCCGCCGGCTGTTCCACGGCCGTGGCCGGTGCTGGCCGGGGCTGGAGCAATTGACCGTGGACTGGCTGCAAGGCGTGGTGCTGGTGTCGCTGTTCAAGGAACCCGAAGCGTCGCAGCTGGAAGCGTTGAAACAGAAGCTGATGGACCTCACGCACTCGCCTGCGTGGACGCAATCCAGCGCGCACACGCTCTTGCTGCAACATCGCTACCTGCTGCAAAGCACCACCGAGTGGCTGTTGGGGGACGCGATCGACGAAATGACGATCACCGAGGGCGGCCTGCATTACCGTGTCGACCTGGGCCGCAAACAGAACACCGGCCTGTTCCTCGACATGCGTTATGGCCGCGACTGGGTGCGGGCCAATACCCAGGGCAAGCGGGTGCTGAATCTGTTCGCCTACACCTGCGGATTCTCGGTGGCGGCCATTGAAGGTGGGGCAACGCACGTGGTCAATCTGGACATGTCCAGCCCGGCCTTGAGCCGTGGCCGCGACAATCACCGGCTCAACGGCCACGACCTGAGCAAGGTGACGTTCCTCGGTCATGACCTGTTCAAGTCCTGGGGCAAGGTGATTGGCAAGGGCCCTTACGACCTGGTAATCATCGACCCACCGTCCTTTCAGAAAGGCAGTTTTTTGCTGACCAAGGACTACCAGCGCGTGCTGCGCCGACTGCCGGAATTGCTCAGCCCTCAGGGCACGGTGCTGGCGTGCATGAACGATCCGGCGTTCGGTGCGGACTTCCTCATCGACGGCGTCACCCGCGAAGCACCGAGCCTACGGTTCGAGCAACGGCTGGACAATCCACCGGAGTTTCCGGACGCCGATGTTGAATGCGGGTTGAAGGCGTTGGTGTTCAGGCTGGAGGATTGAGCACCAGCGCAAACAACTCACCATGCCCATTCACATTGAGCTTGTGATAGAGATTGCGTCGGTGCACCTTCACCGTCTCCGGGGAAATGCCCATCTGCTGGGCGATGGCCTTGCTTGAGAAGCCCTGAAGAATCAGGCGCGCCGTTTCGATTTCCCGCACCGACAGACGCGCGTCGAAACGATCCAGCAGGGTCGCCAGATCCCCGGCCACCGCCTCGGCGGCCGGTCCTTCCGGCGGCATCAATTGCAGGTGACGGCGCATCGCCGCCAACACCCAATCGCGCACGCAAAGCAGGCGGCCCTGTTCCTCAAGCGTGAATCGCGTCGAGCGTCCCAACGACAAACCGAGCACGGCGCCATCGACGTTGATCATGAACTGCAACTCGTCGCCGCCCACCACCGTGCGGAAGTAGCTCAGGTAGTACTCGCTCTGCTGGAACTGGTCGGGGGCCACCGATTCGAGGCTGTGAAAACCGTCGGCTATACCGGCACAGGCGGCCTGATAAAACGGATCGAGCAGGTACATCCCGGCGCTGTAGTCCGCCAGTTCTTCTTGCTCGGCAGCACCGCCCTTTGAGTCGAAATCGATCAGCAGACGCGGCACCCGCCCGGCCCGCATCACCGCGACCAACGCGTTGTCCATCGGCACCAGCAGCCGCAGCGTGTCGACCAGCGCACGCCAGAACCCGTCCTGCCCCACGGCACCAAATACCCGCGCCAGCCCTTGGTGCACGGGTAACTCTTTCAACAACGCGTCCACGCACTACCCCTTTTGAGTAACCCATGATGGGAATGGGTGAGTCCACTCCCGGTCGATACGCTGCAAGCACCTGATCATCACCGGCCTGCAGCAGGCCAGGAGTGCCGCATCATGAGTCGTCACCGCTCGTATATCAATCTTGGACTGGGCGCCTGTTTGTCGGTCTCGCTATCGGCGGTTGCCGCCGACGGCCCGACGGTTCACGTCTACAACTGGTATGACTACATTGGTCCCACGACCCTGCAGGATTTCAAGCGTGACACCGGGATTGCGCCGGTCTACGACACCTTCGACAGCGCCGAAGTGCTGGAAGGCAAATTGCTCACCAGCCGCAGCGGATACGACGTGGTGGTGGCCAGCAACTTCAGCTTGCCGACCCTGATCAAGGCCGGCGCCCTTGCACCTCTGCCCCACGCCCAGATGCCCGATTTCAAAAACATGGACGCTGATCTGCTGGCGAAACTGGCCAAAAACGACCCGGGCAACCAGTACGCCGTGCCTTATCTGTGGGGCACCAACGGCATCGGCTACAACATCGACAAAGTTCGCGCGGCGCTGGGCGACAAGGCGCCGGTGGATTCGTGGGACCTGGTGTTCAACGAAGAAAACCTGGCCAAACTCGGCCAGTGCGGCGTGGCCATGCTCGACTCGCCGGCCGAGATGCTGCCGGTCGCCCTGCACTACCTTGGTCTGCCCCCCAACAGCACCAACCCCGAGGACTATAAGAAGGCCGAAGCACTGCTGCTCAAGCTGCGTCCGCACATCGCCTACTTCAACTCATCCAAATTCATCAGCGACCTGGCCAACGGCAACATTTGCGTGGCGGTGGGTTGGTCCGGCGCGATGCTGGAAGCCAAGACCAATGCCGAGCAGGCGAACAACGGCGTGAAGATTGCCTACAGCCTGCCGAAAGAAGGCGCGCCAGTGTGGTTCGACACCCTGGTGTTGCTCAAGGACGCGCCGCACCCGGAACAGGGTCTGGCCTTCATCGACTACCTGATGCGCCCCGACGTCATTGCGCCGGTCAGTGATCACCTCTCCTACCCCAACGGCAACCGCAGCGCGACGCCACTGGTGGCCGAAGCGACCCGCAACAACCCGGCCGTGTATCCGTCGGCCGAAGCCATGGCCACGTTATTCACCCTTCAGCCGCTGCCGCCCGCCACCGAGCGCGTGCGGACGCGGATCTGGAGCAAAGTCAAAAACGGTCAATAAACCCGATGAAATCTGTAGCAGCTGTCGAGCCTGCGAGGCTGCGTTCGGCTGCGCAGCAGTCGTGAAATCAGGCAGTGCGTTGTTTCAGGTGGACCGAGATTTCAGGATTTACGACTGCTTCGCAGCCGAACGCAGCCTCGCAAGCTCGACAGCTGCTACAGGGATTGCGTTAACCAATAACTTTTTTGAAAAAATTGAAGATGAGAGAAACGATGAAACCACGTGCCCGCGACCTGAACATCCAGTTCGGCCAACTGCAACCCGGCCCGCTCAACGCCATCACCGATGTGCCCGGCGTACGGGTCGGCCACAGCAATGTGCGAGGACGCACCGCGAACGGCCGCGACATCCTGACCGGCGTCACCGTGATCGAGCCGCGTGCCGGTTCCACCAGCCTGCAACCGTGCTTTGCCGGCGTCCATGTGCTCAACGGCAACGGTGACGCCACGGGTCTTGAGTGGATTCGCGAGGCCGGCCTGTTGACCAGCCCGATCGCCTTCACCAACACCCACAGCCTGGGTGTGGTGCGCGATGCGCTGGTGACGCTGGATCGTCAGGAGCAACCCGATGACGGGCGACTCTACTGGAACATGCCAGTGGTGCTGGAAACCTTCGACGGTCTGCTCAACGACATCAACGGTTTCCATGTGAAGGTCGAACATGTGGCCGAAGCCCTGCGCACGGCGGTGGGCGGTCCAGTGACCGAAGGAGCCGTCGGAGGCGGCAGCGGCATGATCTGCCACGAATTCAAGGGCGGAATCGGCACCGCTTCGCGACGCCTGAGCAGTGCTCAGGGCGGCTGGACCGTCGGCGCCATCGTCCAGGCCAACCACGGCATCCGCGACGAGTTGCGCGTCGATGGCTATCCGGTCGGGCGTTACATGGAAAAGGCCGACTCGCCGTTCCTCAAAGCGTCCTTGCCGCATCCGGGCATGGGCTCGATTGTCGTCTGCCTGGCCACCGATGCGCCGTTGCTGCCACA
The DNA here is from genome assembly GCF_019947405.1 of Pseudomonas sp. GL-B-26. Lineage (NCBI taxonomy): Bacteria > Pseudomonadati > Pseudomonadota > Gammaproteobacteria > Pseudomonadales > Pseudomonadaceae > Pseudomonas > Pseudomonas sp. GL-B-26. The sequence goes on from NZ_JAGYGJ010000061.1 coordinate 7,673, forward strand.
CCAGTGCACGCGCCTCGCGCAACGCGCCAGCCTTGGCCTTGCCCGCACCGGCGGCGGAAATGAAGACCACAGCGGTGACATCTTCATCGCCTTCGCCACCGGTAATCAGCACGTGCCGCCGGCCGCTTACGAGAGTAAGCGAGCGCCGACCACCGACAACCTGAGCATGGTCAACAACGACCACATCAGCGAGTTGTTCCTCGCCGCAACCGAGGCGGTGGAGGAAGCGATCATCAATGCCTTGTTGGCCTCCGACACCGCCGAGGGCAATGGCCATGCGGTGCCGGGACTGGACGCCGGGACGCTGCTCAACGCCTTGCGTCGGGCGGGCTGGCCGGGTGAACAGGTCTAACAGGATTGAGGTGTCTGGAGGCCGCAAAGAGCTCGCGACCGAGGCTTTTCGCGGCGTCCAGGTGCACCGCCGGATCCTCAATTTCCGATTCAAGCAACAGCTCGGACGTCACCACCCGCGCACCGCAATAATCAAAAATCCCATGGTCAATCTGCGTCTTCATGGCCTCGGCATAACCGTGCCGGGCGTAGGTTGCAGCGTCGGCACCGCCCACACCGATCAAGTGAACCCGCAGGTGGCCAAGCTTCTTCTCCAGCTTGGCATCCGCCGTGAAATCGAACGCCCAGCCGTTGGCGAACACCCGATCAATCCAGCCCTTGAGCAGCGCCGGCATCGACCACCAGTAAACGGGATAAACCAGCACTACCGCATCGGCGCGGTCTATCCGCGCTTGCTCGGCAACCACATCACCAGGGGGCGGCGCTTCCCGGTGATGCACCGCCAGATCAGCGGGGCTGAACCTCGGATCGAACCCTTCGGCCGAGATGTCGGCGATTTCAAGGGTATGACCAGGGTCGTCCAGGGCGATGCCCTGAGCGACTTGCGCAACCAGGCTATGGGTAAGCGAACGAGGATCATGATGAGCCACAACGATAAGCGCGTGCATGCTGGAAACTCCTGATTGAGAGCACAGGGCGGACCTTATATACTCTTGGTAAGTTACGATCAGTAAGTTACTTTTGGTACATAGCCATGTCAACCACCGAAACAGACGCGCAAGATTCCACGCCGCAACCGCGACGACGAATGTCCCGGGAGGACCGCCAACGCCAGCTACTGGACGTCGCCTGGCAACTCGTTCGGGAAGAAGGCACCGACGCGCTGACATTGGGGCGACTTGCCGAGCTAGCCGGGATCACCAAACCGGTGGTGTACGATCACTTCACCACGCGACCCGGGCTGTTAGCGACGCTCTATCAAGACTTCGATGCCCGGCAGACAGCGCTAATGGATGCTGCGCTTCAGAGCAGCGAACCGACTTTACCCGGCACCGCCAGGGTGATCGCTTCGTCGTACGTCGACTGCGTGCTGCTTCAGGGCAACGAGATTCCCGGCGTCATCGCGGCTCTGGCCAGCTCCCCGGAACTGGAGAAGATCAAGCGTGAGTACGAAGCGATTTTCCTGAACAAGTGCCGAACCGCCCTCGCCCCTTTCGCCGGCACAGGTGAGATCAAGGCAGCGGGATTGCGGGCGATGCTCGGTGCGGCGGAAGCCTTGTCACACGCCGCTGCGAATGGAGAAATCAGCGCCGGGCAGGCACAGGACGAACTGTACGAAACCATCATCGCCATGGTCGAAAGAAGTGCCCGTGGCAACGCTGAAAACATCGCGGAAACTGACGCCGGACCGATGGATTCGACTAGCGGTACTTGAGCGCCAACCCCCAACTTTCTACGATGATTCTACGCAGCCGCTTGTTTGCTCAAGCCGTTGCGTAAGTGGTGGGTGAAATGAACCCCTATCAAGCTCACCACTTGTTTCATGCGCATCTTGAGCCTCGAGGGCTCTACTTCCTCCCCATCAAAGAGCCTTGAGGCTCTTTTTTATCTTCACGAAATCCAGACAAGAAAAAGCCCGGAATCTGGCCGGGCTTTGCGCTATCTACAGGACAACAAAAATCCCCTGTGGGAGCGAGCTTGCTCCCACAGTTAACCGAGTTCACCCAGTCGCTCCCGCACAAACTCATTCGCCTTGCGCGTCATCTGGTCCAGATGCCGGTCACGCTGTTTTTCCGCATCGAGCATGGCCCGCTTGCCGTGTTTTTGCAGCAGGTACGTATGAATCTGTCGCACCTCGAGCGAGCTGTAGATCGATGCCACATCCAGCAGGGCCATCAAGCCATCACTGCCGTGATCGCGGGTGTTCATCAGTACTTGAGTCGCGCGCACGCCCACCACCTGAAACCCCATTGCCTCAAAATATGGCACCTTGGCCACCGCGCACGTCAGCTCGGCATGCGGGTAGCGGCCGACCATTTCCTGCAGCATCCGCCGGGCAATACCTTGGCGCCGATGGCTGGCACTCACCGCCATATACGCAACACCGCATGCATCGGGATCGTCCTTGACCGGCAGGTACAGCAAGAAGCCGACGACCTTCTCGGGGTCGTCTTCGTCGGTCGCGACGAGCAACTCCACCGCAATCCCTTTCGCCCCGTTCAACGCCTCCAGATAGAGGTGAACCTCGTAGCCGATCGCGTACTGGTACACGTTGTACAACAGGTTACTCGGCGCGATAGCGACCATGCTGATGTCGGTCAGGTAATCGACCACCATTTGCAGAATCTGGCTATTGATGTGCTCTGGGCACGGGGTTTTGAAATGGGTGATCTGGGGCATTCGTGGCTCTGACTCTGGGGCGGACGTGAAGAGTGTGTTCGCGGGCGTGCCTATCATAACGTGCCGGGGCAGCGTGCGCCGCAGCACGTTACTGCTGCGGCGCCACCATCCGAAACCGGATATTGATCTTGTCAGAGACAACACCACTGGCCCACTCACCTTCACCGACTTTGAAGTCGCTGCGCTTGAGCGTCAACTGGCCATCGAAAATCCCGATGGCGTTGACGGTCTTCAAGAGGACCGGTACCTCCACTTCACGCGTGATCCCCCTTAGCGTGAGTTTGCCGGTGATCGAGTAACGGTTGTCGCCCAGTACCTTCACGCCGGTCGATTCAAACGTCGCCACTGGATACGTTGCTGTGTTGAACCAGGCTGGTTTTTGCAATTCGCTGTTGGCGTCGCTGCTTCCGGCGTCGATGCTGTCGAGCTGGATGGTGAGCGCGGCCCGGCCTGCTGACGGGTTCGCCGTATCGAAATCAAGCGTGGCGTCGAACTTGCGGAACGTACCGTACACACGGGAAGAGAACTGTTTATACGTGAAGGAAATCGTACTGGCGGTTTCATTGACCTGCGTGTATTCGACCGCCTGGGCGAAAGGCAACGCGCCGAATGCAAGGGCGGTCACCAGCACGGCGCAGGTCGGGAATCGGTGTTTCATGGGATTCTCCGGTCGGGCTCCCGTCTTGAGCTGAGGCGCCGCACACGTGAGCCAGCGATAGGTGGACTAAAGCAAACAAACGCCGTTAATTCCACCTGCCGCTCAGACTTCCGACCACCTGTCGGCCCACGCCAATGGCCGTCCGATACGGCCGCTGTCCGGGTGTTTAATGACTGTCCCAACTCACCGCATCGGGAGACCGTCCATGAAATTCGTCATCATCGGAGGAAGCGGGCTGATCGGCAGCAAAGTCTGCAAGAACCTCCAGGATCTGGGGCATGAAGTCATATCAGCATCACCGAGTACCGGCATCAACGTCATCACCGGCGAGGGCCTGGCGGACGCGCTCAAGGGCGCCGACGTGGTGGTCGACGTGGCCAACTCCCCCTCATTCGAGGATCACGCGGCGTTGCATTTCTTTGAGACCGCCGGGCATAACCTGTTCGCTGCCGAGAAGGTAGCCGGCACCAAACACCATGTCGCCCTGTCAGTCGTGGGCACCGAACGGATGCTCGACAGTGGTTATTTCCGGGCCAAAATGGCCCAGGAAAAACTTATCAAGGCGTCGGGCGTTCCCTACACCATCCTGCGAGCCACGCAGTTCTTCGAGTTCATTGGTGCCATTGCTTACTCAGGCCGCGAGGACGGCAACACCATCCATTTATCGTCCGCCGCGTTGCAACCGGTGGCCTCGGTGGATGTCGCGGCCGCACTGACGGCTATCGCTCAAAAAGCGCCGATCAATCAGACCGTGGAAGTGGCCGGGCCAGATCGCCGCCCCATTGTCGAGTTCGTGAGTGAGTACCTGAAACACACCAAGGACCCGCGCGAAGCCGTTTCGGATGACACGGTTCCTTACTTCGGCGCCTCGATCAATGACAAGTCCCTCACGCCCGGCGATAACCCCATTGTCGGAGTGACCCGGTTTGAAGATTGGCTAGAGATCGCGCATCCCTCTTGAGTCGCTAGTAGCGGTGATGATCAGCGGGTCCAGCGAAACTGAACCCGCTCTCGCCGTCAGGTATCACCCATGCACAGGCAACGGCAGGTTCTTGGGCTTGAGCAGAAAGTGTGCCAGAGCCGGAACCAGTACCAAAGCGCCCACCATGTTCCAGATGAACATGAACCCCAGCAAAATGCCCATGTCGGCCTGAAACTTGATCGGCGACAGCACCCAGGTGAGCACGGCAACGCCCAGCGTAATCCCCGTCATCACCACCACCTTGCCCGTGGAAAGCAGGGCCAGGTAGTACGCATCCGACAGGCTTGAGCCATTGCGCAGATTAGTGAGTGTCACGCTGAGGATATACAGCGCGTAATCCACACCGATGCCCACGCCCAATGCGATGACGGGGAGCGTCGCCACCTTGACGCCGATGTTCAGACCGACCATCAAGGCCTCGCACAAAATAGACGTCAGCATCAGCGGCAGCACCGTACACACCACCGCCCGCCAGGATCTGAAGGTGATAAAGCACAGGGCGATGACGGCCGCGTACACCATGAACAGCATCTGCACGTTCGAACGCTTCACCACGATGTTGGTCGCCGCTTCGATCCCGGCATTGCCCGCCGCATTGAGGAACTGGAGCTGGTCGGTGTTATGGGTCGCCGCGAACTGCTCGACGGTCTCCACCACACTGGTGAGCGTGTCGGCCTTGTGGTCCTTGAGGTAGACATACACCGTCAGCAGGTCGCAGTTCTGGTTGAACAACTCGCGCGGTGCACGGGTGATGATCGCGTTCAATAGCCCCTGGTTACGGGGTATCTCATACCAGGTCATGCTGCCTTCATTCATGCCCGCTGCGGCCTGCTTGCTCAGCGCCGCCAACGAAGTCGTCGACACCACGCCCGGCAGTTGTTGCAGCTGCGCTTCCAGCGCATCGACCGACACCAATGTCTGATAGTTGGCGCAGAAGTATTGCGGTGTTTTCACCATCACCACGTACTTGTCGCTGCTGGCGGAAAAGTTGCTGACCATAAAGCGGTTGTCGCTGTTGTAGCGCGACTCCGGACGCAGTTCCGGCGCCCCGGGATTCAAGTCTCCGATCTTCACGTGCAGGCTGACGGCAAAGCCCGCCACCCCCAGCACCACGGCGATGAGGATGGCACCGCTCGCCCATTTGCGCTCGGTGAATCGATCCAGAAAAGCCCAGAACGGGTGCCGGGCGTGAAGCGCGTCCAGCTGCGAGAACTTGTCGTTCGCCGCTTCACGCTGAGCCGCCGCTTTGCTGACACCGGTGTACGACAACAGAATCGGCAACAGAATCAGGTTGGTGAAAATCAACGTCAGCACGCCGATTGTCGCAGCGACGGCCAGATCCTGAATCACCGGAATCTTGATGATCATCAACACCGCGAAACCCACGGCGTCGGCCACCAGCGCCATCAGACCGGTCAAAAACAACCGGCGAAAGGTGAAGCGTGCCGCCACCAGCTTGTCGGCTCCGCGCCCGATGTCCTGCATGATCCCGTTCATCTTCTGGGCGCCATGACTCAACCCGATGGCAAACACCAGGAACGGCACGAGGATCGAATACGGATCAAGGTCAAATCCCAGGGTGGGCAGCAATCCAAGCAACCAGACCACGGCGATGATCGAACACAGCAGCACCAGCAGCGTGCTGCGAATGCAGCGGGTGTACCAGAACAACACGATGCCGCAAATCACCAGCGTCGCGGCGAAGAACAGCTGCATCTGCCGCATGCCATCAATCAGATCGCCCACCACCTTGGCGAAACCGGTGATGTGGATTTTGATGTTGTCGGTTTCATACTTGGCCCGAATCTGTTCGAGCTGGCTTGAGAGCGCGTTGTAGTCCAGCGGTTTTCCGTCGTCTGAGGTGATGTCCTGAAGCGGTAAAAGCACGATGCTGGATTTGAAGTTAGAAGCCACGAGTCGGCCGACTTCGCCCGACCGTTCGACGTTTTGTCGAACCTGCTCCAGGCTGCCAGCAGAACCATCGTAGTTGTCAGGGATCACCGGGCCGCCGTCGAAACCCTCTTCCGTCACGCCGATCCAGCGGGTCGCCGGGGTCCACAGGGACTTCATGTATGACCGGTCGACGCCGGGAAGCAAAAAGACTTCGTCGTTGATTTTCTTGACCGTCTCAAGATAGGCGGCATCAAAAATGCTGCCCTGCCTGGCCTCGATCGCAATCCGCAAGGTATTGCCGCCCTCCCCCAATTGGCCGCGATTCTTCAGGTAGTTCTGCACATAGGGGTGATCCGTCGGGATCATTTTTTCGAAGGCCGCGTTGAGCTTCAAACTCAGCGCCTGGTAGCCGAACACCAGGCTGAGCAAGACACAGATGCCCAAAATGATGCGGCGGTGATTGAACAACAGCCGTTCAACCAGGGTGCCGGAAGAAGGATCGAAGGTGTCCGTTTGAGGGACGGTGTGAGGCTCGGCAGTACGCGTAAAGCTGTTCATTGATCGTGCTCCGACGATTCCACTGCGACCACGTACGACAGCATGCCGCGTGCACTGCTGATGATCAGGTCACCGTTCGCGGCTTGCGCCATGCCTGTGAAGTAACCGGGTTGAGCCACTTGAAGGAGAGAGGCTTTGGTATCGCCGCCCGCGAAACGCAGCACTCGGCCGGACTCATCGGTGAGCAGTACCGAGCCATCGTCAAGGCGCAGGCCGCTGGTCAAGGTGACGGGTTGCAAGGTGTCGAGGCGCTGCCAGGTATCGCCGCGATCTTTGGACTCGAAGGCTTTGCCTCGCAGCCCGAACGCCAGAATCGAGCCCTTGCTGGTCGCCTGGAGACCGAAAGTCGTGCCTTCATAGGGGGATGCCAGCGACTCGAAGGTCTGGCCCTCGTCACCTGAGCGCAACAACGTGCCCTGTTCGCCAGCGACGAAGAGGTCCGCCCCCTCCCGCTCGATGCTGTAGAGGTGCAATCCGTTCGGGTTATCTAGACGGGAGCGGATCGATTGCCAGCTGAGCCCGCCGTCATGCGTCACAAACGCGAGGCCGTACGCGCCCACCACCCAGCCGTTTTTGGCGTCCAGAAACAGCAGATCCAGCATCGGTTTGTCGGGGCCATCGTCTACCAGTTGCTGCGCTTGAGCGATTTTTTCCGCATCGTCGAAGCGTTTCGCTTCCTGCAGTTCGATCTCGGCTGCCTGGACGCCATCAAGCTGCTTGTTCCAGCTCAACCCGCCATCCTGGCTGTGCAAGACAACCCCGGCGTGCCCAACCGCCCAGCCTTGGAGGTCATCGATGAAACGAACCTTGACCAGCGTCATGCTGACCGGGGAACTGACTTGCTTCCAGGTGCCGCCGTTGTCATCAGAAACAATAATGAACCCTCGTTCGCCAACGGCCACCAGGCGTTGCCCTGCCCTCGCAACACTCAGCATGACCGACTGCGCCGCCATGGCGCTGGTGATCGATGGCTGCACCGGCAGTCCATCGGTTTGTGCCGCCGCAACCGTGCCGGTGAGCGCCGTGATGATCGACACGCTCAGCATGAACACCTTGAACGGTTGCAGATGTAAAAGCCTGGGAGTTTGAATACGCATTTTCGAGCCTCGATGATGCGGTTCGGTGGACGCCGCGTCAGTGGCACGGCGTCCATGGAACTCAAGTGTGAACACGCTGTTGCGAGGCTCAGCGCACCGACCCGGACGCTACCGAGTTACCGGTAAAGAAGTTCTCGGGTTTGCGAGGGATAACGCTGTAGGTTTCGCCGTTCAGGCTTTGCACGACGCTGTACGTCTTGGCTTGCAGGTTGTAGATCACCACCGGTTTCACCACCACCGCCGGGATGGAAGGCACAACGAATGGAAGCACTTGGGACACACGCCACAGCTTGCCTTCGGCGTCGTAGCCATCGACCAGCGAGACCGTCCAGCTGTCCTCATCGATGTAGAATTTGCGCTTGGGCACAGCATGGCGTTTGCCCGGGGCGACAGTCGCTTCCAGCTCCCAGACGCGATGCAGTTCCCAGCGCACCTTGTCCGAGTTGAGGTGGTTAGCCGCAAAGGCATCGTCGCGTTTTTCGGCGTTGAACTTGTTGTCGTTGTACGGGATGTACAGCTCTTTTTTGCCGACCAGTTTCCAGTCATAACGATCCGGGTGGCCGATGAAGCCATGCACCTCATCGAAGTAGTTGGCGCCCGAGGCCACGAAGTCTGGCGTGTCATACCCCACGGTCGGCGCGCGGCGCACGCGGCGTTGGCCGACGAGGTATTGCCAGGCTTCCCGCGGTTCCTGGGCGTTGATGCTGTCGTGCGTCACCAGCGACTCGCCGGCCTTGAACGGGGGTTCGTTAGTCAAGAAACGCAGCAGCGCATATTGCCCTGACCACTTATCCACGCCGCCATCCTTGAAGTAATACGGGTACTGCCAGTTCTCGACGCCACGGCTGGCCAGTGTTCGGGTGCCGTCAGCATTGCCGATGATGTTGGCATAGCCCATCTGAATGGATTCCGCCTCGACCCGCAGCAGGAAATTCCAGATGACCTCGTTGCCGGTTTTCGGGATCGGGAACGGAATGCCGCCGTAACAGCCCTCCACCGACAACCCATTGCTGGTGGTCTTGCACTGGGTCGCGTTGGTAAAGGTGTTTTGATAAACGCTGTCGGGGGCCGCGGCGGTTCGATGAGTCGGGTACACATCGAGATGGAAGGTGTCGGGATACTTGGCCAGCAAGGCTTTCGTCCCTTCGTTCAACTTATCCGCGTACTGCGCAGCGTTCTTCGCGGTGATCTGCAACAGCGGCTTCTCACCGGGGAACGGATCGGCCGGCATATCGCCGGATTTTGCCCCGGCCACTTCCTTGGTCAGTCCGCCTGTCCAGGCCGGAATGGAGCCATCGGCATTACCGGCCTTTTCGGCACCCATGGGGGTCAAGGTGGTTTTGAGCTTCGCCGCCTCGTCAGGACTCACCGCCGCGAATGCAGTGCTGGCACAGATTGAGATAGACAGGGTGGAAAGCAACAGCAGTTTAATTTTTGTCATTATCAGGGCCCGCCTGTTCTTTGCTTAAAAGGTTCGCTGGATCGAGAACGCCACAAAATCCCGGTCTTTCATGTTTTGCTGGTAAGTGAACGAGTTGGAGGAGTTGATGACAGGTCCCGCCTCACCGAAAAAGTTGGTGTAGGTCAGCGAGGCGTACCACTGTTTCTTGTAATCAGCCTTGAGGCCCAACGTCAGGTCCCCGCCATGTTCCGGGCCAAATGCCTGAGGCGTGACGGAAGAGCGCCCGGAAGGGTTGTAACCAATGGTGATCGGGGCTTGAACGTCGATGCCGGGGAAGACCTGGAAATACTGAGGTTCGAAGGTGAAACGCAGCGCGAAGGCATCGCGAGTGGTGTTGGGGTCCAGTTGATCGGCATTTTTGCTCACGCTCAGTCGACGGTTGAACGCCAGTTCACCGACGAACGAAGCACCGTCCCACAGTGCAGAGCCGCCGTAGACATTGACCATCGACACCTGGGCATGCCACGACTTGCCGATGGGGTAAGCCGGGGTGGAATCATTGTCGGAATCCATACCAGTGATGATCGTTCCGCCGACACCTGCCAACGGCGTGTCGAGCCGAATCGAGGTTTCACCGGCGATGTTGGCTTCGCCGACCAGGGTGCTGAAACTCGCCCCGAACACTTTGACGTCCTCGGGATAAACATTGACGAACGTGTCATCAGCACCGGGGACCAGCGCGGCCGGACGGAAGTAAAACACCGGGGTCTTTTCGTGGTATTTCGCGGCGTACAGACCGAATTCCCAGTCCTCGACGGCGAACTTCAGTTGCGCACCAAACTGCCCGGAATCCTTGGCATCGATGTCTTTGCCGTGGCGTAGCTCGCCGGTAGGAAAGAACACCCGCTCCCCGCCTTCGCCGACAAAATCCGCGCCGCTGAAGTAGCTGCCCGCTGCGGGCAGGCGCGTCTTGTTCCACTCGAATTGGTAGTAGGCGCCGACGCTGACCGTGTCGTTCAGCTGCCAGTTGCCTGACACCTGTTTGGTGGGCATCAGGATTTCCTTGAACTGCGAGCTGGGGACGGACTGAAGCTTCACCAGGTCAACGGTGGACTGCGCATTGGCGATGCCGTTGGCCCCAAAGAACAGGCTTTCACCATAGATTTGCGTGAACTGGCCGAGTCGCCCGGACAGCGAAGTCGTGCCGATTTCCTTCGAGCCATAAACAAACGCATCGAGGATTTCGGTGTGCTGTTCGTGGATGCGGCGGGTGTCGCTGGTGAACTCATCGTGCTCGACACTCAACGAGTTGGCGGTGCCGGGAGAGTCGTTATCGTTGTCGTGGGCGTAGACATTGTCGTACCAGGAGGCCGCGCTGAGACGAGCACCGACGTCTTTGTACTTGATGTCGAATTCGGACAAGACATCCAGGCGATTGGAAATGAGCCCGCGATCAAAGTTTCGGTCGCCATCGTCCAGGTTGGGATTGCTGTTGGACGTACCGGGGCCGACCGCGACCTTGTGATCGAGTTTGTTCACGCGCCAGGCGTTGCTGTACTTGATCGTGTTGTCCCAGGTCGCCGAAAGATCGGGATTACCGGTGTCGATCTGGAAGGCGTGCGAGGGCGTTGAGAGGCTCAGCAGCACCGTTGCGCTGACCGCGCAGGCGATGCTGGAAACCGGCAACGGGCAGAGCCGCTGGTTGGCTGTTTTCATGAAGATGTTCCTGTTTTTTTGTTTTTGTAAAAGGTCATCCACTCGCAGCATTGGCTGCGAATACCACGGGTGCTGCGGCGTTCCTTCCCTGTCCGTTCTGGTCAGATCTACGAGCCTGACCACTTATGCGTAAAACGTGTTTTATTGCATTCGATATCACTTTGTGCACAAAACGTAATCCTGCACAAATTCAATGTCAAGAACATTCGGGCGCTCATTCGGGTAGCTGGGGCGGGGAGTTGCGGCAGGCGGGACGTTCATGAGGACAGCAGAGGCATGAGCGTTGAAATGGATGACGGGAAGGTGGTTAGGGACAAAGGGCCGGTCTAGAGCGGCCGAACGATGGCTCGTCGATTTTCCCCTTGCGACGCAGGAAAATTTATGCGCAACGCGACATTCATCCTTTGCACCAAACAACTTTTTGCGCATAAAATCCGTTTAGTGCAAATTTCAGGATGACCCATCATGATCCCCTCCTCCCCCAACAGTCCGCTCATCGAAGTCGCGTTGACGAAGATGAAAAAAGCGATTGTTTGTTGCGAGCTGGCCCCCGGCGAAAAACTCAAAGTCGCCGAACTGTCCAAGACCTACGGGCTCAGCAGTTCGCCCATTCGTGAGGCACTCAATCGCCTGACGCAGGACGGCGTCGTCGAAGCCAGCGATAACAAAGGGTTCAGGGTTGCCCCGATTTCCACCACGGATTTTCGCGACATCACGCGGATGCGCTGTTTGCTGGAATGCGAGGCGCTAGGCGACGCCATCAAATTTGGCGATGACGCCTGGGAAGCCGATGTACTGGGCGCGTTTCACCGCTTGAATCTGGTTGAGAAAAAGCTCGGAACTGGCGTGCTGGTACTCGACGATGATTGGTCTACCCGGCATAAGGCGTTCCACTTCGCGCTGTTCGCGGCGTGCCCATCGCCGTTGATGCTGAAGATGATCGACTCGCTGTTTGACCGGGCCGAGCGTTACAGACGCTTCTCTGCCAAGCAGCGAATCAGGCAGCGTCACAAGGGCAATGAGCATCAGGATCTGATGGACGCTGCGCTGGCACGGGACTCTGAAAAAGCGGTGACGCTGCTGCGCAATCACATTCAGGACACCCTGGACCGGACCATTGAAGCGATCGAGCGGCAACAGGCCACGCTTCAATAACGGGATTGCAAAAAAAACCCTTCGCCATGCAACTGCTTTCGTGGGCAGTGCAAGGCGAAGGGTTTTTTCTCTTACTGGCTTAGTCCCTGCGCAAACCTGATCATCGGGTCGCTGGCGCCGCCATCACTCTGTGCAGCCTGTTCAGGCTTCTTGCTCCACAGCGCAAGCTCCATTCCCTCCAGCAACTCCATCGCCCAGGCAACCGTGACCGCCCCGCCGTACACGTAGTGATCCGGCCGCACGATGACGACATTGCAGCCTCGGCTCTCCAGCCATTGCGCCAACACCCCATCGACTTCCTGGTAATCATCCGCGGTGCGTGGACCTGTCTGTTGAGGGTCGACCAATCGCACGACATGAATAGGAAGGCCTTTGAGCGACTGACTGCTGCGCAGGCATCTCAACAAAGCGGTGGCGTCAAACCCAGGGGCAATGACCACTCGGAAGGACTGGCCGGTGAACTCATCCAGCAGCGCCGTCTTGCCGGCGTGGTTGATGACCATCGGTTGCGGAAACAGCTCACCGGCAGGCGCGACCTGCGCGACAAATCCTTGAGACAACCCCGGAATCAGCGATTGCCTGATGGTCCCTGCCGGGTTCTCCGTCATCTGCCGGATCAACCGCGCATCGCGGATTGCGGCTTTCTCACCGTCGCGTTCGCAAATCACGCCACCGAACTCCTTGGCCGCCATCGTCGTTTGGCGGACATGAGGAATTCGTTCGGTCTGGTAGGTATTCAGGAACGCCGGAGCTGCCAACCCCTCTTTCACCAGTGCGAGCTTCCAGACCAGGTTCAATGCATCGCGAATCCCCTGGCACATCCCTTGCGCCAGGAACGGCGGCGTCATGTGCGCCGCATCCCCGAGGAAGAAAACCCGGTCGGACTGCCACTGCTCCAGAATCAGTGCATGGAATCGATAAGCCGACGCCCGCCATAGCTGATAGTCGCCCTCCGGCAACCAGCGGGAGATCAGCTTCTTGATAGCTTCGGGGTGTGAGATTTCCGTCGGCTGTTCGTCAGGATTGATCATGAACTCCCAGCGCCGATGCTGACCCGGCCCGACGACAAAGGTGCAAGGCCTGGCCAGTTCGCAAAACTGCACGTTGGTCTTCGGCAGATGCTCGCCCGCCCCTTCATTGAGAATCACATCGACCACGAGCCACGGCTCATCGAAAGCCAGATCCTCCATCTTCAGGCCCAGTCGGGTGCGGATCGGGCTGGTGCCGCCATCACACGCCAACACATAGTCCGCTGTCACCGTGCGTTCGGTTCCGTCTTTGGCCTGAATGCGCACTTCCGCTTGCGAGCCCGTGGAATCGACCGACAGAACCTCCGAACCGAGTTCCACGGTGACCGACTTCAAATCGGCAATTTTGCCGCGCAGCGCACGCTCGACGGGCGGCTGCGAGAACACATAGTTCGGTGCCCAACCCAACGGAAAAGGAGGCTTGGCGGCATCAATGCGCTTGATCAGCGCAGAGCCGGTGGTTCGGTACTCCGAGGGACGATAAGGCATGACATGTTCGGCGATCTCATTGGCCAGGCCAATATTGCCGAAAACACGCATCACTTCGTGGTCAAACCCCATAGCCCTGGGGTTGGTGTACACCGTTTCAGACTTGTCCACGACGAGGGCCTTCAGCCCCCACATGCCAGCCAGATTTGCGCACAGAGCACCCACCGGACCCATTCCAACAATGATGACATCGTAGTCCATCGTCTACTCCGCTTTTTGTTTTTATCCAGTGCGACGTCTGGTTGATGAACAGGCATGTGCGCGCCCATCAACCAGGCTTCAACATCCACAGATCGGCGCATTGTCAGCCGATTCGAACCCGCTGTTCTTCGATCTTCGCGCGGATGGAGTTCTTCCACTCTTCTCGCGTCTGGAAGCCAGGGCGACGCTTACACATGGCTTCGGTCTGGGCCAGGATAACCTCGGTCGGCAGCTCCAGATCGAGAGGTTCCTTGCACGGTTGTGCGGTGTAGAACGGTGCATCGACATACATTTCGATGGGGTTGCCTTCAGGGTCTTTGAAGTACATCGACCAGGCGTTGCCGTGATCCACCTGAGCAATCCCTTCAATGCCACGGCTTTTGGCGAATTGGTAGTAAGTCTTCAAGTCATCCAGCGAGTCCAGCAGAAACGACAACTGATTGATCGGGTTGAAAGGCAGGTCGACGGGTTTGCCGTCGAAGAGCACGACCTGGTGATGCAATTCAGGGTTCTGCGTCATGAAAAACAGCCGATGACCCGTTGAGGCGACACCTTTGTCGCTGACGATAAAGCCTAAGGTGCGGCAGTAGAAATCGACCATGCGATCGAGGTCTGCGCAAAACACGCCGGAGTGGGTGAAATTGATAGTCGGTAAGGCGGGCATTTGGAACCTCCAGTTTTTATGATTGTGTAGAGGACAACGCTTAGGCTTCGTCAATAACGCCGTTCGATAGCGTCCCGATCTCCGTGATGACCACTTCGAAAATATCACCGGGTTTAAGGAAAATCGGTGGATTCCTCTTGAAGCCGATCCCGCTCGGCGTACCGGTGGCCAGAATGTCGCCCGGGTTCCACGCCAGTGCCTTCGACACGTACGAAATCAAATGCGGAATGTCGAAGGCCAACTCTGAAAGACTGCCTTCCTGCAACTGCTCGCCATTGAGTACTCCTCGTACCACCAGCTTACGGTAATCGGAAATTTCCGAAGCTGGAATGAGCCATGGGCCCAGCGCACCGGTTTTTCTGAAGGTCTTGCCCATGCCGTACTGGTGCGTATGGAACTGCCAGTCGCGAACGCTGGCGTCGTTGAAGCAGGTATAACCCGCGACGTGATCCATCGCATCGGCCGGATCGATATGCGCCCCTCCTTTGCCGATTACCACGGCCAACTCGGCTTCGAAATCAAATTGCTCTGATACCTGAGGCCTTACCAGCGGTTCTCCGTGGGGCAAAAGGGTTTCGGCGAAGCGCTGGAAAATCACCGGGAATTCCCCGACCTTTCTGCCGGCTTCTTCGGCGTGGGCCACATAGTTAATGCCGACGCAAATCACCTTTCCGGGGTTAGGTATGACGGCTTCCAGTTCAACGCTTGAGAACGGGTAGTCGGGTTGCGCGGCGTCTACGATCTGCCGAGCCTGCTGCATCAAGGCCGGGTCGGCCAGAAACGATGCAAGGTCCGCAACCTGGGTAAAACGCCGGGTCAACTCGACAACCCCGTCACCGGACACGGCGCCGAAATGGGCCTTCCCCTCTTTGCGGTACGAAATCAGCTTCATGTTCTTCTCCTGTTTTTTATGCACAAAAACTAATTTCTTGCACCATACATCATAAAATGCATAATGCAAAAGGCCGGTTTTAAAAAAAATAACGAGCCGCTTGAGGCTCTCGGTTCTGGAGGTTAGGCATGTCGCTTGTGATGGTTCGTAAGGTAAAACTGGACATCGAAGAAGTGTTCCACGAAGGCGGGCCTCGCTTGTCGACCCCGCTCAGGATTGCGGTCGCCACCGCCGTGGTCGCCAACCCCTACGCAGGTCAATATGTAGAGGACCTGCTGCCGTTCATGCAGGAACTGAGAGGATTAGGGGCGCAACTGTCCGAGCAACTGATTCATGCGCTGGGTGGCGCCAGGCATGTACAAGCCTATGGCAAGGGTGCAATCGTCGGCGAAGACGGCGAGTTGGAACACGGTGCGGTCTGGCACGAAGCCGGTGGCTGGGCCATGCGCGAAGCCCTCGGCAATCCGAAGGCGATCGTGCCGGCGGCGAAGACCATCGGTGGCCCGGGTTGCCGGGTGATGATCCCGCTCGGGCACATCCAGGCGGCCTATGTGCGCAGCCACTTCGGCGTGGCTGAAATGACTGTATGGGACGGCCCACGTCGCGGCGAAATCGCTTTTGGCCTGGCCATGGCCACCGGCGGCCGGATTCATGCGCGACTCGGCGGGCTGGCTGCCAGCGAGGTGAAGGGCGAAGACGGGCTGCGTTAGGACCGAAGATTTGAAGCGTGCTGCAGGGTTACATACCACTACAAAAACAATATGTGTGTTGGAGAACATCATGACTGCAAAAACTATGCGCGCCGCACGTCTGTATGAAGGCGGTAAACCCATGGTCATCGAGCAAGTGCCCGTCCCCGAAATTCGTCCGACCGAGGTGCTGGTCAAGATCAAGGCCTGTGGGATCGTGCCGAACCTGCACAACATCCTCACCAACTGGGTCAAATGGTTCCCGCAGAATCCCCTGCCGAAACTCCCTGCCATTTTCGGACTGGACCCGTCAGGTATCGTCGAAGCCGTCGGCGCCCAGGTCTACGACTTCAAGGTCGGCGACCGGGTTTACGTCAACCCGGGCCGCCACTGCGGTTCATGCCGGGCCTGCCGCGCGGGCAACACCATTGCGTGCACCGCCTATACGTTCAACGGTTATTTCGGCTTCACACCGAAAAGCCCGCGCATGTTCGAAGACTACCCCTACGGTGGTCTTTGCGAGTACATCCCTGCCCCGCAATACAGCCTGGTCAAACTGCCAGACAACATCAGCTTCGAAACCGCCGCACGCCTGGGTTATCTGGGCACGGCCTACAAAGCATTGCTCAAGGCCAACGCGGGGCCTGGCAGCACCGTTCTGATCAACGGGATCAGCGGGACGCTCGGCCTCGGCGCCGTCGCCCTGGCGTTGGCCATGGGCGTTCGTAAAATCCTCGGCACCGCCCGAAACCAGGACCTGTTCCAGAAGGTGAAAGACCTGGCCGCCCCAGGCCGGATCGAAATTCACACCCTCGGCACGATTCCCACCAACGAGTGGGCATATGAAGTCACCCATGGCGAAGGTGTCGATGTGGTCATTGATGCCCTGGGTCCGGGGGCACCGCACGAGAGCCTGACTCAGGCGCTTAAATCCCTCCACCGCGGTGGGCACCTGGTGAACGTCGGCGCCATCGCCGGCGAAGTGCCGATCGATCTGCACTGGATCATGGACAACGACATCCAGATCAGCGGGTCGGCCTGGTTCACCACCGGACAAGGCCAAGCCATGGCGGACATGGTTGAATCCGGGGTGCTTGATCTCTCATTCTTCGAAAACACGGCCTTCAGTCTGGAGGACGTCAACAGCGCGATTACCGGTATCGAAAACCGCCATGGCGGCTTCAGCAACTACGTCATCTGCCCTTGATTAAACGCAGCGAGCGGAGCGGTTCAACCGCCCCTCGCTGCCACTTTGACTGCTCGTTGAGTAATCCCTATGAAGATAAGAAGAATCGTGACCGGCCACGACGAACAGGGCAATTCCGTGTTCGTTTCAGATGACTTTGCCCCAAGGGCACAATCCTTTGCCTCGATCCCGGGGCACGCGATGGCACAGTTGTGGACGACGCCCGCCCAGCCAACACGCCTCGAAAACGAACGCGACCCGACGCTTGATCGCGCCTCGCTGATTCCTCCTCAGGGCGGCACCAGCATCGCCATGTTTGATTTCCCACCCGACACCGTCATGCAGAACCCGGTCGATGGCGTCCAGGCTTTTGGCGAACTGAGCGCTGCACTGCCGGGCTTGATCGAAAGCTTCGAGCCGGACCATCCCGGCATGCACACCACCGCCACCATTGATTACGGAATCATTCTGGAAGGTGAAATGTGGCTGGAGCTGGATAACGGTCAGAGCCGTCTGGTAAAGGCCGGCGACATCGTTATTCAAAATGGCACGCGACACGCGTGGCGCAACAAAAGTGAGCGGATTGCCCGAGCACTGTTTGTGATGATCGGGGTGTCGCCCGCAGAGAAACAGGCTGTGTAGTTGTTTGATTATTTATCTCTAGGATTGAAGGATTTGTATGGCCACCGTCGCTCATCGTCTACTCGGCATTTCAGGCAGCCTGCGTTCACAGTCAACGAATACTGCGGTACTCAAGTCCCTTGGCGCTCGATTGGGCGATCAGGCAGAAATGAGTCTCTTCGCGCTGAATGACATCCCCCTGTACAACGCAGATCTCGAAATGGAGGCGCTGCCAGCATCCGTGGCAGCGTTGAAAGAGGCCATCGCCCAAGCCGACGGTTTGATCATCTGCTCGCCTGAATACAACTACGGCACCTCCGGCGTGCTGAAAAATGCGCTGGATTGGGCCTCCCGCCCGGGCTTCAATTCACCGCTGAAAAACAAACCCGTGCTGATCATGACCTCTTCACCCGGCGTGCTCGGCGGGGTGCGTGCCCAGTCTCAACTGCGTGAAACGCTGTCGGCCACGCTGTCCAGGGTCATCTCCGGCCCCCAAATAGTGATTCCCGGGGTCAATCAAAAAATCCAGAACGGCCACTTCGTCGACGAAACAACGATCGAGTTCATGCTGGCGGGTGTCGATCAATTGATCGCTGAAATCAAACTGTTGTCTTAGCCGGCTGCGATAGGATGGCGTCCGGATTTTCGATAGCGACTCGCGTGGCGAGAAGGATTGCTGATGTTCATTGGAAGACTCGCCGGGCTCACCGGCTGCACCCCGAAAGCCATTCGACTTTACGAACAGATGGGGTTGATCCCGGAACCGGATCGTCAGGGCCGATATCGCGTCTACACCTCACATCACCTCACGCTCGTGCGCCTGATCCGCCGCGCACAGGTCGCCGGTTTCAAGCTCGCCGAGATGGTGCCGCTCATCGCTGCCAAGAACACTTTGAACGCCTTTCCCTTGGAACTGGCCAACGAGGCGATCGAGCTCAAGCGCCAGCAAATTTTCGAGAAAATAGCCGACTTGCTAGCCTTGGCTGATCACCTTAGCGAACTCAAAAGCGAGATCAATTCACTCTTTGAACCGGGCGCAGTGATAACGCCTCATAGCGATGCGTCAAGCGCTGGCCTAGATAGATGAACGCCGATTGCAGGGCGACTTGCGGCGCTCGTGGACGGAAGCCCAATTCGGTCCTGGCCTTGGTGATGGCGTATTCCTGTTTAATGCCGTGGAACATCCTCACCTGACTGAGCAACAGTTGCGCTGGCCGACCGGTCAACCCGGCCCAACGCTCCTGCATCCACGCCACCGCGACCAACAACCACTTGGGTGCCGGCGGTGGTGGGCGATAGCCCGGTGAAACCACGTTCGCTGCATCAATGATCTCGGCCAGTGAAGAGGACCGTTCATTCGCCAGAATGTAGCGCTGCCCTGAGTGGCCTTTTTCTGCCGCGAGGATCATCCCCAGGGCGACATCTCGCACGTCAACAAAATTGAAATGAAAGCCCGGGTCCAGAGGCATTTGCCGCCGCCTGACCGAATCGACAAACTTCATGGTGTCAGTCAGCTTGGCCGCGTTGGGGCCGATCATCGCCGAGGGCAACACTGACACCATCCAAAGATTCAGCGCCTGAGCCGTGTGCCAGGCCATTTGCTCCGACAGGATCTTGGACGCGTAATAGGCATTCTCGTCCTCGTCATTCCAGTGCTCTTCATCGAGCGCCTGCCCGTTCTGACCGATGGCCGCAACGGAACTGACATACACCACGCGCTTGACCCCGGCCTTCGCCGCTGCCTGCAAAACGCGACGTGTTCCTTCCACATTCGGTTGGATAATCTCGGCGTGCGGATGCCTCGCCCAGTGCTTGAACACCGCCGCAACCTGAAACAACACGTCCACCCCGTTCAACGCCTCGAGCATGGCCGCTTCGTCGAGCAGTTCGGCATACACCCTTTCGCAATCCAGCCCCTCGAACGCTGCCGAATTGTTCACATCACGAACCCCGGCGCGGACTCGGTAACCCTGATCGAGCAAGGCTCTGACCAAGGTATTGCCCAAATGCCCATTGGCGCCTGTGACCAGACATAACTGACTCATACAACTGTCCCCCTCGCTTGAACAAACATCCGTTTTGGCGAGGACGACCTTAGTCTCTGTCCCTTGGGACAGAGTCAATATCAGCGGATCAAAAGATCGCAGCCTGCGGTGCCACCGTGACATCCGCCTGACCGCTGGCCTTCAGCGCCGCGTGCACGAAGCCTTCGGCTTTTTTGCGCTCCACAAATGCCCTCACATACGCAGCACCTGCCTCTCGATCTCGAGGCACCGCCATCGCCTGGCGAATGGCTGTGAAGGCCCCTTCAAGCACGCGATAACGCGGGTCCGCATCGGCTACTTTCTGCAACGGTTGGCGCACGCCCGCCGCGGCATCCAGGTCCTCGTCGAAGAACAGGTCGACCGCAGCGGCGGAGGTTTCCGCCCGCGCCAGCTGCGCGTGTTTCAAGGTGCGCGCGAGGAACAGGTCATAGGCCGCGCCCTTGCCGACCGCCAGCCGCAACCCTGGCTGATCGAGATCTTCGACGGCCACAAAGGGCGAATCGGCCGCTACCAGGTAAGTGCCTTCAATGATCACGTAGGGCGCACTGAACGCGATCTGTTGCTCGCGCACGGGCTCGATGGCGAGGAACGCAAGGTTCCAGCCCCCCTCCTCCAGCGCGGCAAACACTTTACCGGCGGCGTCGAACGTCACCATCTCCAGACGCACGCCAAGCTCTTGCGCCAGCGCCTTGGCCAATGCGACGGAGACGCCTTGTGGCGATCCATCCTGTCCCTGCTGAGCCAATACCGGATTACCGAAATTGATCGCGGCGCGAAGGACGCCTTGCGGGGCGAGATCTTCAAGAACTGCGGGGGTGATAGCACTCATCATTCTAAGAATCCTTGTCTCGAGAACGCTGAGTGAAGCACGCCGGGCAACGCGTTATCCAGTGAGGGCTCTGATCTTTGTCAACGATGACCGGAACGCTGCTGCGCGGAACTGGACTCTCGCTGCCACGCCCGCTGCAACAGCTTGATGACCTCGGCATCCGAGGTCTGGGTAAAGTCCATGTACCAACGGCTGATCGACATCAGCCAGTCGGGAATGATCGGGCAAATCAGCTCATCCACCTCGCTGCGCAGCGCCTCCGCCGTCTCAATCGGCGCCACCGGCACGGCGACGACGATACGAGACGGCGCTTGTACACGCACCGCGTGAATCGCCGCCATCATCGAGGCGCCTGTCGCCAGGCCGTCGTCGATCAGGATCACCACCTGATCCTTGAGTTGCACAGGTGCGCGCGTTCCCCGGTAAACCTTCTCGCGGCGTAGCAGCTCCCGGGTTTCCCGTGCGACCACGTCATCGAACGTGGCCGGGTCAATCGGGTGAACCCGCAGCGCATGTTCATTGAGGATTTGGATGCCGCCGCTGGCGATGGCGCCCATCGCGAACTCTTCATGAGACGGAACGCCCAGCTTGCGGACCAGCATCAGGTCCAGACGAACGTCCAGTGCAGCGGCCACTTCATAGGCCACCGGCACACCGCCACGGGGCAAGGCGAGGATGATGACATCGGGGCGATGCGCGTATTTGAGCAACGGTTCCACCAGACGGCGCCCGGCAGCGGCCCGGTCCTGCAGGATGGTGGGCGATGAGGGACTCATTTGAAAACCTCCTCAGGCGATCACGCCTGTCGGTTCGCATCACACGGTCACTCTGAATTGTCAGTCTGAAGGTGGCCGACAGCAAGTCCGCCCGCCTACACCAACCGCTCGATCTTCTGATGCTGCCAGACCATTTTGTAATACGCCGTCTGCAACACCAGCATCCCCAGATACGCCACCGGAAACGCCATCCACACACCCTGCAACCCGAAGTGCCCGTCCAGCACATACGCCACCGGCAACTGCACCCCGACCACACAAAAAATCGAAATCGCCATCGGCACCAGCACCGAGCCGCTGGCGCGCATGATGCCGCCGACAATCGCCTGGAAGCCGAACACCAACAGACTCCAGAGCATGATGTGCAACAGATGCTCCGCCTTCGCCCGCGTGGAATCATCCGTGAGGAACAACCCCAGCAACCAGTGCGACAACAGATAACCCAACACCACCAACCCACCGGTCAGGCACACGTTGATCAACAGACCCGTGCGCAGAATCGGCCCCATCCGCTCAAGCCGCCCTGCCCCAATCGCCTGAGCACCGAGGATCGACGCCGTGATCGCAATCGACAGCGCCGGAAACTGCACGTAATTGACGATCTGCGTCACCGCCCCATACGCCGCCGTCGCCTGCGAACCGTGCTGATTCACCAGCGCCAGAATCACCAGCTCCGACACCGACAACACCACCATCTGCAACCCGGTCGGCAACCCGATGCGCAACACCTTGCCGAGAATCACCAGATCCAGGCGCATCGCCGCAAACATCTCCCGATCCGGCGCCAACGGATGCCCCTTGCGAATCAACCGCCACGCCAGCCACCCCATCGCCGACAAATTACCCGCCAACCCCGCATACGCCGCACTCTGAATCCCCATCATCGGCAACCCGAACCACCCGCGAATCAACGCCGGCGTCAGCGCCAACCCGATACACGTCGACACCACCAACGCAATCAGCGGCGACACCGTATCGCTCACCCCGCGCAGCAGTTGAGTGAAGAGCACGTAGACCAGGAGCGACGGCATGATCCACATCATCACGTGGGCGTAGGACACGGCGTCGTCGATAACATCGGCCGGTGTGCCCAAACCTTCCAGGGCTGGCCTTGCGAACACGCTGCCGAGTACTGCCGCTGTCAGGCCGATCATTGCGCCTAACAGCAAGGTTGTGCCGGCGATGGTTTTCACCAAATGCGGTTCACGCGCGCCCCAGGCTTGGCCGATGAGCACACCCGCACCCGCGCCGAGGCCGATGACCAGGGCGATGAAGAAAAAGACGATGGGGAACATGCCGGACACGGCAGCCAGGGCTTGGGTGCCGAGCATTTGGCCGATGTAGATGCTGTTGATGGTGCCCGACATGGATTGGAGGAAATTGGAGAGGACCATGGGGGCCAGGAAAAGGAGGTAGGTTTTCCAGAGGGGGTGTTGGGTGGCGGGGGTTTGCATTGAGGGTCCGTCTCGGGTGCGATCGCGGTTTGCAAATTCTACGCTAGGGGACTGGGCTCCACCCGTTCGATTTAGCCAATCTGTTGCATCGACCGGTTGAATCCACAACCCATTGCTGCCTCTCAGTAGCAGACTTCGTCCAAAAACGGGCAGTCGAATGCAGACCAATGGTGGTTTCAGTTCCCCGGCCCCATACAGCCCCCAACTGATTGCAGTCATGTACATGCGCCGCTGGACACCTTGAAACTAGTGGGGCGGGTGAAGGGAATCGATCGCCGCACATTGCCGGCCCTTGATTGGGATCTTTGGCAATACCGGAGCGCGCTATTCGCGTCCCAGTTTCCCGACTATTTAGTCAGTGGCTGTGCAGTTATTGCCGCGATAGGACCAAGTCGTGATCTTCTCGTCGGCGATTTCGAAGGTAGTCGTGCAGCTCAGGTTAACGTTCATCGCTGGCGAGCCGCCGTAGGTATTGGTGTACGCGGTATTTCCAATCACCGAAGTCTGGTAGGTCGGAGCTTGTCCAGGAACGAAAACGTTTCGGACGTTGGAGTAGACAAGAAATCTATGCCCACTGGTTTCATAGGATTGCTGAGGCGGTCCCCATTTGCGGACCAGATTCAACTCATCTTCACCGACCCAGGTGTCGAGTATTTTTTCGTACTTTGCTGTCGTGGCGCATGCGGACAACATCAAAGTAAGTATAACGATTGAAAGCCGACTCATAGTTTTTCCTTTGGCAATGCGCCACTATTTGCAGCATTCAACCAATACCATGCTGCAAGAAGCAAGAGGCAGCGGCTGCAAAGCCTCGTGACTCCTCCTGCGTCTTGACGATATCGGCATCATATTCCGGGCAGAAACGGTGATTGGGTTACCGTCCGGCCAAGTCACCTACTCGCACCATACATCGCACTTTTCGCGTGTTCTCAGGTTTAGAAGCTCTGCACTGGTACATACACCGACCGGGCTTCCCTCTAGAAATAGAACTTCGTCTCCTTCTTCCCAGTCCAGGCAATAAGTTTGTGATTCAAATTTTTCTCCGTTGATAATGAAAAGCTCATCGTTATGAGCAACCTCGATTTTATAGCTCTCATGACCTGAGCTTCTGCTTGGTGTGCTGTAGTGCTTGCGTGGAGCAGGAGACGCGGCTGCGCGAGGTTGTTGGGGAGCGGATTGTGTGCCACGAAGAGCTGCCGATTCTCTTTGA
Organism: Pseudomonas sp. GL-B-26; assembly: GCF_019947405.1. Classification (NCBI taxonomy): domain Bacteria; kingdom Pseudomonadati; phylum Pseudomonadota; class Gammaproteobacteria; order Pseudomonadales; family Pseudomonadaceae; genus Pseudomonas; species Pseudomonas sp. GL-B-26. The sequence goes on from NZ_JAGYGJ010000061.1 coordinate 31,909, forward strand.
ACGCATGCCACAAATAGCGAAGGCCCCAGCGATGTAGAGCAGGAGCTGAACAACCATTGCTTTTGTTCTTCGGTAAGAGACGAAATGTTTGGCAACCCGTCTATCAGTGCAGCTTTCTCGCGGGTGAGGCAGCTAATGGTAAGAGACGGGCCGAGGGAGTCCGAGCAGCTTCTTATGACCCAAGCCCGCATCTCCGGATTTAGGCTGGAAAGGTTTGGTTTTCCACGCGAAGCAGCTGACGCTTCCCGCACGACGCAGCTAGACCAGAGAGACGGCCCGAGGCTGCGAGTACATGAACGATTGACCCAATCGCGCGCGTCGGGAGATAGCTTAGATAAGGCCGCGTCAGGATCTTGAGCTATCGCTGACTGAGCGACCAAAATCGCAAGAGTGGTTAAAAGCTTAAGTTGTAATTGCATGTGCCTCCAGCATCTAGCTGCCCTTTAGCGACATCGCTATCGCATTTAAACGCGATAGTAATGTCGTATAACGTTCCTTGTTTTCCTGTACGTCCTTGTTTTCCCTAGGGTGGCTATGGCCAAAGTGAGCCTATTCAAGGAGAAACACGATACAGATAACAAGCCAAGCTGCTTGAACAGTGTAGGCGTCAAATTAAACAACACTGCCAGCATGCCAGCAGCTTCATTGACCGCTTTTGGCCGATCGACAGAATCGGCCAGAAGCAGTCACTCAGCGCACTTACAAAAGGAGGGGCGATTCAGTTTCCCATTCAACTGACCTTGCTGCGATACCAGACGGCAGTAGGTTCATTATCAGCTTGGGATTTTCGTATTTCGAACTGCCGCGATTCGTGCAGGGCATGCCTCCAGCTACTGCAACCGTAGCGCTTTGGCATCTGCTCTGGATAGGTACCACCAATCCAGCAGATGGCTGCTTCCAGTCGAGTCCAGCCACCTTCGGCAAGCTTGGTTTCTGCCTCACGTAAACAGCGGCATATCCCACTGCCAGGCCAATAGACTGAACCGTCCTCCCTGATACCGTCGATGATCGCATCTTCAAATGCTTGGCTTTGCATAACCGAAGCCACTTTAGCTGCTGCCACATTAATGCTCTTGGCCCAACATTGCAGATTCAGACAATGCCGATTGATGGTTTCGTAGCTTTCCTCCAGAAAACCATCCGCCGCCTGGCAGCCTGATTCAGTCCAGAGATCAAAACGCTCAATGAAGTGGTGAACCAGTTCATTGCGCAGGTCGACCAGCTCCTTGAGGGCGGCCTTCGTTGCCTCATAGTGCTCGGCTGGCATTACCAACTGGAGTCGATAGCTGAACCAGATCTGGTCACCGGCATCGGCTTCCGTCTGTGATTTATCATTTTGGGGCGACTGGGTCAGAAAGCTTTCGGTCAGCATTCCGACCAATGTGCCCATGGTCTTTTTCTGGGCACATGCGATCTTTTGCCCACGGATGGTATGCAGCCGATCCGCAGGGCCGCTCAACTCGCCATGCGCGACTATGACTTTCAGCAGCCGTTCGTATTGTTGCAAGCGCAACAGGCAGCGCCCGAGCTTGCGCTGCACTATACGTTGAAGGTCAGGTACATCATCCGAAGGCATGGTAGTGACTTCATCCATGATTAACGACTCAGGTATAAGTGGTAGGACTGGAGCGATTCACTGCAATACGCTTGCCCTGCCAGAAGGGCTTGCAACGCGTAAATCGGACGCTTTTCAAACTCAGTGTAGGTTGAGTCAATCCGCTGGGACTTTTTCAACAGAATCGGCCGATAGCAGTCGCTCACGGAAGGGGCGTAACGGTCCTAGGACCACCATAAAAATTCCTACACAAACCTAGGAATCCCTCACCTTTCCCGCCGTTCTGATGAGGCCTATAGTCCATCTCGTCGCCCAAAATGGCGATTCGGGTTTGGCGACCCGAGATACGAATGCGAGGGCCGCCTGCTCATTTGCAGGCGTCGCCGCAACTGCAAAACCGCTGTACTATGGCGGTTGCGCGCGGGAGACCTTCGGGTCTGCCGGTTTTCGTTCCCGGTTCGCCAACCTGCGCGCAACTGCCACCCTATTCGTTTGGCGACGATCTGTTGGCGGTCTCATCTAACTGAACGAGATCTCACCTATGGAAAGATACATGCCCCTCACCGGAATCGACCTGATCCCGGCCTCCCTGCTCATCGACACCCAAGCGCCACTCGACGTCCTGCAAGCCATGGCCGATTACCGCATCCGCACGGTCACGCAGGTGCTGGAAAATATCGCCTACCGCGCCGAACTCGGTTGCGACACGGTGGTGTTGAAAGACTTTTCTCAGCTGTTAGTCATTCCGTTACGCGACGGCTGTGACTTGATGGACGTGATCGGTCGACGCTTACGAGCGCAGGTGAAGGAGTAAGTAAAAACGGGCGCCTCAATGGGCGCCCGTTTTTCTGCAATTGCGGTATATGCATAAACGCGACTGACGGAGCTTTTCGTGAGCCCATTGACCGAAGTCATTTCACAAAAAACATGTGAAATAAAATGTGAAGATAATTTTCTTTAGAAAGCCTAAAAAACCCCTGAAACCCAATAAATCAGCGCTTGTTCATCCATTCAATATGTGAAATAAAATGTGAAGCCTTTCATACGGTACAAGCCGCTATGCCCCTGATCACATCAAAAGCCTGGCTCGACCCGATTCTCCCTGACGCATTGCCTCCGTCAATCGTTGCGCTCGCGGACGCGCTGCCCAGAAAGACACAATTCCTAGCCGGACGCCTGCCTCCTGAAACCGCTGCACGCCTCGGCCGTCTGCTGCAAATCACCAATACGTTTTACTCGAACCTGATCGAAGGGCAATACACCGAGCCCGCCGAAATGCAAAAAGCGCAAGCGGCACCGGTCAAAGATCGCAAACAGCTTAAAAACCTGGCGGTTGAACAGATGGCGGTGCAAGCGTTGCTCGAACGGGCGTTACGCCAGCGTGCGCCGTTTGCCTGGGGTGACATGTTCGCACCTGAGCTTGTGAGCACAGCACATAAACGGCTTTTTCGCGGTGCCAGTGATGCGGAACGAACGCTGTCAGATGGCTCGATCATGCAGCCCGGTATCCTGCGCTCGGTCACAGGGCAGAACGTTGTCGTTGGTAATCATGATGCACCGGACGCTTGTGCTGTAGAGGGAATGCTACGACACCTTCAGGCAGGCTTCGGCCGACAGACAGACTCCCGCCGTCAGCTTATTTCTGCGCTTGCCTACCATCATCGCCTCGCGTGGGTTCACCCCTTTGCCGACGGGAATGGTCGGGTTGCTCGGTTGGTCACTCATCTACAGTTGGTGAGTTTGGGGCTGAAGCCAACGTTATGGTCACTGTCTCGCGGCCTTGCAAGGCAACACCAGAATTACTACACCGCCCTGACCATGGCCGACCGCCGAAGAGAAGGCGATCTGGACGGACGCGGCCAGCTGTCTCAGCGACGCTATTTCGAGTTCATCGAGTTCATGCTGCAGGTTTGTCACGACCAGGTCGATTACATGACCGCCGCGGTGGACCCGTCTCAGCTTCGAGAGCGCGTGATACGCGCGTTTCACTACAACGACAAACTTATACAACAAGGCATTCGCCCGGAAAGTGCGCCAGCAATCATTGCGCTAATCACCCAAGGAAGCCTGCCGCGCAATGAAATAAAGACCTTCACCGGCCTTACACCACGCCCGGCAATCGATGAGCTTTCGCGGCTAATCAAAGTCGGCCTGGTGGAAAGCCAAACGCCTAAATCCCGGTTCGTCACGCCCGGCCTGCCCGCTTGGTTTGCCCAAGATATTTTTCCGGATTTGCATCGACGGTTTCAGTAATTGGATTAAATGAAAACGGGCGCCATCAAAGCCCAATGCCAGTCAGTTAAGCAATTTCAGCGGCGATGCACTTCCTTGTAGCAGCTGGCGAAGCCTGCGTTCGGCTGCGAAGCAGTCGTAAAATCAGCTATTGCGGTGCGTCAGGCGGACCGCGTTAGCCGGATTCACGACTGCTTCGCAGCCGAACGCAGGCTTCGCCAGCTGCTATGTATGGACTCGCCCCCACGTTCAACCTGCTTTTTGAACACTGCTACCCGGTTGCATCTATGTATGAGGCCTGTTCGAGGAAGCCTTCAACGGCTTCTGGCCAACATTGGGTAAG
>NZ_JAGYGJ010000062.1:0-35904 GCF_019947405.1 Pseudomonas sp. GL-B-26
GGCGGAGTGTCAGTCGACAATGATGTTGCCTGACACTCCGCCTTCGCGAGCAAGCCCGCTCCCACAGGGGGTTGTGGTGTCTGGTAGATCAATTATTCATCCAGCCGCTCGGTGTACACCACCCAAACGCTGCACGGCATTTTGTACAGCAGGTGCTCCACCGTACTGCCGATCAGCCGGCCCAGGCCGCGATGGCCGACCCGGCCCATGACAATCACGTCAACGTCATAGGCATCGGCATAGCGGGTGAGGACCCTGGCCGGGTTGCCCATGATCATGTGCCGCTGCTCCGGCGCGATGCCGTTGCGCTCGGCCAGGTCGTTGAAGGCATCCTCCTGGTAATCGAATACGGTCTTGGCCTTGCCTGACGAGAAGAATGCCGACCCGTTGTCGAAGCCGAATTCGTCGGCGCTGATGGATGAAAGGTCATAGGCGTAGACCACATCGAGCTCGGCATTACAGGCGCTCGCCAGTTTCACCGCCTCGTGAAGGATCCGGTCGTTGAAGGTTTTGTAATGGTCATCGCGATGAAAGGGGTCGACCGCCGCGACGATCTTTCGCGGCAAGGCGTGCACGGCGTGGCTGACGAAATGCAGCGGCACCGGGCATTCGCGCAGCAAATGCACATCGAGCGGGGTAAACATCAACCGCGACAGCCGCGATTCGTGCTCCAGCGCCTTGATCAGCACGTCCATCGGCTGCTCTTTGAGGTGAATCAGGATTTCCTCTAATGGACGTTCGACCCAAGCCACTTCGGTGGTGACGTGGACCCCGATTTTGCGCAAGGGGCGGGCCTGTTCCTCAAGCCATTGGCGGTGGCGCTCGACGTAGCCCACGCGCATCTGTTCCAGCGCCTTTTCGTTGACCAGACTGGCGGTGGCCAGGCCTTCAAGGTAATCGAAGGCGACGATGTGCAGCGCGGCGTCTTCGGCCTTGGCCAGCGCAGCGGCCCTGTCGAAAGCGGGGCTGTGCTCCATCAGCGGTGATGCAACCAGCATGAAGCGGGATTGACCAGACATGACGAACCTCCCGTGGATTAGCCGCCCGGCGTGCGGCTCGTGCGACGTACATCCAGTCTCTAAGTATTGACCATGATCAACCTCCCGTCCGTAAACCGGGGGGAGGCTCAGGTTCGTACTGGTGGCGGTTCGACCCGGTAAATCCTTACTGAGCTGATAAGCACCTGAATTGAAAAAACCGGATCCTGTTTAGATCGATTATTTCTTTCGGTTATTTATAAAGCTGCTGTTCGCATATCCATGACCTTTAAAACCGCGTCATGGCCTTGTCTGTGTTCGTGATAGCAGTGGCCTGCTCGTTATAGCAGCAATGATTGCCCTGAAGGCCACACTTGGGCGGTTCTAACATCCGTTTTCGCTGCTCGATCTCCCTCTTGTCGCCTAGCCGTCAGTCCTTAGAATTCGCTCCATCAGCTTCGTCCAACTATTCAATCCTTCAGGGAGCACCACCAAGATGAATGCCATGCCGATGCAAATGCCGATGAACACCACCATGCCAATGATGCCGATGATGGGCATGCCGATGATGATGGCGACCATGAGCTGCGAAATGATGGACGACGGCATGATGTGCAAGATGATGCCGGCGGCTGGCATGGACATGGCCATGTTCAAGAACAGCGCTGAAATGATGCAGATGATGATGAACTGCGGCATGCCGATGATGATGCATTGCGGCAACATGAGCATGATGTGCATGTCCCAGGCGAGCATGGCCATGCCGATGATGAGCACCATGATGCCAATGCCGATGATGGGCATGCCGATGCCATCGATGAAGTGCGTGATGGAGTGCACGCTGATGGCCGACTGCATGATGTGCAAAATCATGCCGATGGCCGGCATGAACATGGACATGATGAAAAACTGCTGCACCCTGATGATGAAAATGATGAACGACTGCAGCATGCCGATGATGATGAGCTGCAATGGCATGCCGCTGATGTGCTGCACCTGCTGATCCTCAGCAACAGACATTAAAAAAGCCCGGCAGGGGTTAAGCCTGCCGGGCTTTTTGTCGCCTGCTTTTCAGTCCAGGCGTTCCGGGTAAGTCACCACCAGATAGGCCACTGCCTCGCTGTCGGCCGGGTTGCGGTAGCGATGGGGCTGGTCGGCATAGAACAGGATCGAGTCGCCGGTGGAGAGCAGGTAGCGTTCGTCGTTGACGCTGATTTCCAGCACACCCTGCGACACCACCAGGTTTTCCTGTACGCCGGGGCCATGGCCCTCGGAGACGTCTTCACCTAGCGGGCTCAGGCGTAGTTCGTAAAACTCCGATTGGCGCGCTACGTCGAACGGGAACAGCGCGCGGCTGACAAAGGCGCCGCTGGCACTGACCAGGCGTTTGCTCTGGCTGGCCGACAGCACCGCCACGCCTTCGAAGGCCCGATGCTCAAGAAACGCGGCCACCGACACCTTCAAGCCCTTGGCGATTTTGCACAGCACTTTGATCGACGGCACGCTGCGCCCGGATTCGATCTGCGCCAGCATGGCCCGGCTCACACCGCACTGTCGGGCGAGGGCGTCGAGGGACAGATGACGCTTGCCGCGCAGACGTTGCAGGTTCTGTGCGACGCGTTCGCAGATTGGGTCTTCTTCCAGTGGTTCCAGGTTATTCAAATCCAGCACGGGTTCGTCGGCGCTCGCCAGAAAGCGCGAGGGTTGCTGCGCGTTCATGCGTGACGCGTCTCGGTGGCTTTAGCGGCTTGGACCCACTGAAAAGCCTGTAAACCTGCATTGCGTGCATACATTTCCCACATGGCCCGCGCCCGTTGCTGAGCCTGTTTGCGTTTGCGGTAGCTGGCGAAGTCGATGAGGTTGTCAGTCGGATTCATGGGGCACTTCACTGTAGTGATGAATGACGGGATAAGCTGAGAGTACGCGGATATTTTTATAACTATAAATACTGATTTTGTATTTATTAATTCTTTTTGGTTCTTATTGAGCGCGCGAAGATAGACAGAATTATTACTTGGGGGCGTGGGGTAGGGCACTGTTGAAGACTAACTGCACCTGACGCTAACGGCCTTCGCGGCACGTTGCAGTTCTTGTTTGACGTCGACCGGTATCCGCTGTTTCACGAGTCGTTGTTCGAGGAATGTCTGATCGCCTCGGGTATCAACCTCTGCGTCAATAGCCGCATCCTCTGCTTCTATGGTGGCAGCGTGAGCCTCTATGACCGAGTCAACCTCAGCGTCGCTCTTGGCGGCGTCGAGCGCACCAATGAGTATCGCCACTTCGTCTTCTTCAGCCTTGCCATAGGCTTCTACGGACAATCCGGCAGCCAACGCCCGCGCCCGGATTTCCACGCCTTTCAGCGTCTGCTTGGCCTCTCCGCACAGAATGTCGTGCTTGTGGCTTTCGACGATTTTCCATTGGAAAAATCCATACGTCATCGTGCTGATAATCGCTACGGTGATTCCACCGATCAGGATCCGTTTCATAGGCTAACGTCGTGAAAGTCTGGGGATTGTGAGTTCGGTGAACATGGCTTCATTCTCTATTCGAGGAAATGAAAGCGTAGCACCGGAACCGGTCCAGCCCCGTCCAAAGTCAATGCAAATGCATTGCCTTTGGAGAGGAACGGCGTGTCTTCAAGATTATAGCCTCACGGCCCTCGGCGTCTTGCTAGTTACCGTCCGCTACTTTGCGTTCTATCTCCGCTATTTTCCGACTGAGCTCCTCAGCTTCCTGCTCCTGGGTTCGAGTTGGAGAGGGCTTAACGGTTTGATCCACACCTTTGGCGTCCGTGTCCCTGTCCTCAAGATCTCTTTCGGCGTTTGACGTTGCATTTGGTTTGACGTCATTAACACTGTCATCGCTGTTCATATCACTGACCTCCATTGACCTGAACATTGGATTCGATGCCATGGCTTGAGTTCGAGATTTTTTGTCGGCGTCGATCGGCTTGGGCAATGAAACGTACCGGTGGTCTGACTGCCTGAATTTTCCCTGTGTCAGCAGGATGCTTCCACTCCTCGACGGCCGGGACCGGGGGTTCGATCGACAACGTCATACTGACGGCGCTTCTACTGGGTCTGGAAGAAAAATTGGCGTCATGAAATAGGCGACTGGCGCCACCCCAACCGAACCGTTTCGTCAGCTACTTCAAGTACCTGACGGATCGCGACAACCAGAACTATGGCTTTGTGGTCGGAACGCCAGAGGGCGATGGCTTTAAAATCGACATTCAGGAGGTTGAGCGCACACTGGATCTGCTCCCATCCTGATGGGTGATGGCGCCTCCCTGCGCTTCACCGTATCAGTGCTCTTTGACTTTCTTGATGCGGAAAATAATCAGCGCAAGGATGGCGATCGCGAGGGGCGTCATTGCCAGCATCGCCTCTCGCGGGGCCACCTCGGCGCCGAGCAGGTGCAACCCTGAGTAGCCAAGCTTGAGCAGGTTCAGCAGGTAGTAAGTAATGGCGATAATCGACAGACCTTCCACCGCGCGCTGGATTTTGATCTGGGCATCGGCGCGGGCGTTCAGGCTTTTGAGAATTTCCGAGTTCTGTTCTTCCATTTCCACCTGAACCCGGGCCTGCAACAGGTCACCCAGGTTGGCCACGCTTTTGGCCAGGTGCTCCAGGCGTTGTTCGGTGGCGGTGCAGTACCTGACGGTGGGTTTGAAGCGGCGTTCGATGAAGACCCCGAGGCGCTGGCAATCGCCGACGTGACTTTCCCGCAATTCGCCCAGGCGCTCGTACACGAGTTGGGCATAGGCTTGGGTGGCACTGAAGCGGTGGCGGGTTTTCGCGGTACTGCTGACCACTTGGGCTGACAGGTTGGAGATGTCCGCCAGCAGCGCTTTCGCGTTGCCGCTGTCAGCGTCGGCGTTACGCTCGGAGAGGGTGACCAAGGTTTTGTCAAAGACATCGAGTTGCGCACTCAAGGTCTTGGCCGTGGTCAACGACAGCGAGGCCATCATGCGGTAGGTTTCGATCTCCAGCAGACGGCGGATCATCCGCCCTTGGCGGTAAGCGTTGAGGCGCCGGTTGACGAACAGGATGTGGTTGTTGCCGTCCTCGCTGAGACGAAAATCGCTCCAGACCACCGCATCGCCACCGCCGACGCAGGAACCGCACGGATCCTTGAAGCCGTAGCCGGCGAGGTCCAGACCAGCTTCGCCACGCACGACGATCTGCACCGAGTTGATCAGCTGCGGCAAATGTGCTTCGACTTTCTGCGCCAGCACCTCGGGCAGCGATGTCCAGGACAGGTCATCGCTGGATGAAGTGACTACCAGGGTCAGGGTGAAGAACTCGGCGTGGCGTTCCCATTTCAGGGCGTGGCCATCGAGTTGGGTGATGCCCTGGGCGGCATGAGGATCGATCGGAATAGGGCAGCAGCGCTCCAGCAGCGCATTGCACTCCGGCTCCCCGCCAAGGAAGGCCAGATGAAACACATGGGCCGGCTCGTCGAAATACAGTGACGGGCGCGCGTGCAGTTCGTTGTGCAGGGTTTGTCTTTGCGGATGCATGCTGTTCAGGCCATTGATCGACTGCCGTTGTAGGTGGGACAGGTCGATGAACTCACGAGTCACAAGCAGCTTTGCGCTGAAGTGGTCATGTAACGCGGTCGACAATGGCGAGCGAGGACGAATCAGAAAAGGCGCCTTGTAAATCGTGAGTCAGGCGCCCAAAACTGAGTAAACGGGTTACTTCTTGCTTGATTGCTCTCTGATCTGAGTCAGGCTAAGTCGAGGCGTCAATGCTTCAGGGTCGACTCTGACCTCAATCAAGGATGGCCGGGACATACCAAGGCAGCGTTCAAATGCTGGCGCAAAGTCGGACGTGGCGGTTACCACCTCGCCATGCAGTCCATAGGCTTGGGCGAGTGCGGCGAAATCCGGGTTGCGCAATTCAGTGCCTGACACGCGTCCAGGGTAATTGCGTTCCTGGTGCATTCTGATGGTTCCGTACATTCCGTTGTTGATCACAACGAAAATCACATTGGCGCCATATTGCGCTGCAGTCGCTATCTCCTGACCGTTCATCAAGAAGCAGCCATCCCCGGAAAACGAAACCACCACTCGATCCGGGCACGTCAGTTTGGCGGCCACCGCCGCAGGAACGCCGTAGCCCATGGAGCCATTGGTAGGGCCTAACTGCGTGCGGTATTGGCGGAACTGATAGAAGCGTTGAAGCCAGACGGCATAGTTTCCAGCGCCATTGGTCAGGATCGCGTCGTCCGGAAGGCTGCGATTCAACCACTCAATGATTTCGGCCATTTGGACATCGCCAGGGGAGGGCGAGTGTTGCAGGTTTTCGCGGTAGTTTTTGTTCAGGGTGCGCGTCCATTCACTCTTTATCTGGCTGGTCACCGCTGGAAGCTTTGCGGCTGATTTGGCAAAGGTCGACATGCTGCTGTTTATCGCCAGCGCAGGTTGGTAAACCCGTCCCAACTCCTCGATGCCTTGATGAACATGGATCAAGGTTTGCTTCGGTACCGGGATGTCCAAGGCAGCATATCCGCCCGTTGAAACCTCTCCCATTCTGGAGCCCACGACCAGCAGCAGGTCGGCGTTTTTTACCGCGGAGGACAGCTGCGCTGACGCGGCGAAACCAAGATCACCGACATAGTTCGGGTGTCGATTGTCGAACAGGTCCTGGCAGCGAAAGGAGGCGGCAACCGGGATATTTTGCTGTTCAGCAAAAAGCCGGATGTCGTGTACTGATTCGGTATCCCAACCGCTGCCACCCAGCACCATCAATGGACGCTCTGATCGCTCAAGCAGTTGCTGCATGGCGGCCATTTGCTCGGCTGCCGGGGTCATCAATACGCGCTTGAAAGGCCCGGCATCAGTGACTTCCGTCAATTCGGTCAGCATGTCTTCCGGCAGTGCGACCACTACAGGCCCAGGCCTGCCATTGACCGCTCGGTGGAACGCCTGACTGATCAGTTCGGGAATTCTGCGGGTGTCGTCTATTTGCACGACCCATTTCGCCAAGGGGCCAAACATCTGGCGAAAATCAACTTCCTGAAAGGCTTCGCGATACTGCTGATCACGAGCGACCTGGCCAATGAACAGAATCATCGGCGATGAATCCTGGAACGCTGTGTGAACGCCAACCGAAGCGTTTGTTGCACCCGGGCCTCGGGTCACGAAGCAGATGCCAGGCTCTCCAGTGAGCTTGCCGTAGGCTTCTGCCATATAGGCCGCCCCACCTTCCTGGCGGCACACCACCAGATCGATTTCTTCTGGCACATCATGCAATGCATCGAGTACCGCGAGATAGCTTTCTCCCGGAACACAAAAAGCTCTTTTAACGCCATGGATGCGCAAGGCATCCACCAATATCTGACCTCCGCTACGACGAGAAATGGTTTTATTCATTGTTATCTCCTGAGTCGAATGGTGCGGTGTGAAAGGGTGAATGACGCTCTTTCTGACAGGTACTGACTCGATCAATTGGAAGAACAACGGCTAACGTCTGCGCCACGAATTCTGAGCATCATCGAGTAGGGGTACAAACGATGATTGCTCAGCACTTCATTCCCTCAGCTATTGAAGTTCCTAGGGTAGGCGCACAGCCACTTCAGTTGCCGGAACGCAAGGTTTCAGGCTCTGGCATAGATGGAACGTAATCGCTTTGTGCCAAGCCAGTCGCAAGCAGCAGACCAATCAACGATGCCAATCCTGACGCCAACCAGGTCCAATGCCATCCCCCCGCCCAACCGGCCAACTTGGCCAGCAGTGGTGGCATGACAAACATGCCCATTGATGAAATCTGCTGCACCCAACCCACAGCCGTCGACACGGTTCGTTCACTGGGCGCAACGCTCACGGCGATCATGAATAGCGTCCCCGGGATTACACCGCCGACGGCTGAAAAGACCAGTACGGCGCCATAACGCACGACAGGCATGCCTTGAGTGAACTGGCCGAATGCGAACAGCGTCGTGATGGCCATGCACATGTATCCGACCATTAATAGCCGCCTGGCACTGATACCCCGATGCAGCAAAAGCGCTGCCGAGGTACTTCCGCTGATATTGACGAACGCGGCAAGCGCCGTCAGCGCACCTGCCATCGGCACCGACAAACCGGTGTCGGCATAGATCGATGGCAGAAAGCCGATGACGGCAATCCACTGTCCCGCGTACATGGCAAAGGCGATGCCTACGCGCCAAGGGCCGCTCGCCTTCAGCGTTGTCCATAGTCGATGCGTCCAGGCTTCACTGGGCGCCGCTGTGCGCCGCGCAGAAGCAGTCTCTGGTGGAAGGCGCTGTCGATCGGATGGCACGGCTCGCACAAGCCAGATAATCATTGCGGCCGAACAGATGGCCGGAACGCCCCACCACCCTTGCCATCCCATCGTTTCTATCAATGTGGGGCCGGCGATAAAAGCAATGGAAGTACCGATCGCTACGTAGCATCCCCACAGCCCCAGATGTAAAGCCAGGCGCTCGCGAGAAACCAGTTGTCGGATCAATCCAGGTGTCGGCAATGTTGTGAGCAAGAAGCCCAAGCCTTCCAGGGCTCGAAGCATCAGCAGCTCATCGGGCTGCCGCGCCCCCATACCAATGACACTGGCGACGCACAGGATCATCTGACCGCTAATGATACTTCTGCGCAGTCCCATGCCATCGCTGAATACACCGATCATAACGCCGGCAAGCATACCCGCCAGTTGCGTCAGCGATAGCAGGAACCCTGCCTGCACCATCGTCAGGTTCAACGAGGCCTGGAGAGCGGGAATGGCCGGGGAAACCTTGCCCAGGTGCAGGGCTGCGACCACGCCCGACAGGATGACGATGCAGGCCGGGGAAAAACTGATTTTCCGCATGAGATCTCCACCGCCACAACGCGCACGAGCACAGGCAGGGAGCACTGTGCGGTTTGCGTCCCTACCGAGGCAGATCGCCTGGTTTGATGGGAAAAGAGTGACGGACAAACTGAATGGTTAGTTTGCCGACTGGAGCCGATATTGTTTGATCAGTATTCCGTGGCGGTGCACTACTATGAAATTCTGAATTCACAAGTAGGCCTAAAATGGAAAAAATCATTCAGCTCGATAATCTGGATCGACGTATCCTTCGTACCTTGCAGTCCGATGCCAGCCTCAATGGAATAGCGTTGGCTGAAGCGGTGTCCAGTTCGCCAGCCTCCTGCTGGAGAAGAGTCCGGGCATTGGAAGAAACAGGCGTCCTTGGGGCTACCGTTCGCTTGATTGATCGACGGGCAGTCAATCGCGATGTCGATGTGATCTGCTCGCTGCGGCTCAAGTCCCACGGCGAGCAGGATGCCGAAGTCTTCGAACGCTTTGTCGCAGACCAGGAGAACATTCTCGAGTGCTACACCGTATCGGGCGAATGGGATTACCTGCTTCGGATCGTCGCGGCTGATATTCGAGACTACGAGCAATTCTTGATGCACACCCTGTTGCGACATCCATCTGTCGCGAATGCCAGCTCACAGTTCGCGCTATCGCGGGTGAAGTACACCACTCGCGTGCCGGTCTGAACCCGATCACCATCGGCTGCACCTGACCCGCCTTCAATCCAGGCTGCCTCAGCGCGTTTTGTCCGTGAAATTGCAATTTCACACGACTACCAATTAATATACGATCCATATACATTTCATATTGGATTGATCAGTGGGTATCGTAAAAATTTCAGAAGCCATGCACGAGAATCTGCGCGTCGCCAGCGATGCGTTGAGTCGCTCGATCAACGCCCAAGCCGAGCACTGGATGCGCATCGGGATGCTTGCGGAGTTACATCCCAACCTGGACCACAGCGACATCTGCCGCTTGCTGATTCGTGCCGAACTGGCTGGCGGCCTCAATGTAAAACAGCTGTGCGCACTCGCCGATTTTTCGCAAAGCGCCCAGGTTGATGCAGCATCAGGAGCCAAGCAATGAAGGCCAATGTAAAGCTCAATACCCCGGCAGAAATAGCCATGTCTCGTGCTGCGGGCACGCTGGCCGCCGAGGTCCTGGCCATGATTGTTCCGCATGTCAAAGCGGGGGTCACCACCGACGAACTGGATCGGCTCTGTCACGACTACATTGTCAATGTGCAGAAAGCGATTGCGGGCAATGTCGGCTATCACGGCTTCCCGAAAACCGTCTGTACATCGGTCAACCAGGTGGTCTGCCATGGCATTCCTTCAGCCACGCCACTAAAGGATGGCGACATCGTCAATATCGACATTGCCGTTATCAAGGAGGGTTGGTACGGCGACACCAGCCGCATGTACTTCGTGGGTGAGCCCGGCCCGGATGCCCGACGCCTGGCAGAGACGACCTATGAAGCGATGTGTGCCGGTATTCGCGTCGTCCGCCCCGGCGCTACCCTGGGTGACATTGGCCATGCCATTCAGAGGGTGGCCGAAAGAGACGGATTCAGCGTCGTGCGCGAATACTGCGGTCACGGTATCGGCAAGATTTATCACGATGAGCCGCAGGTGCTTCACTACGGCTTCCCAGGCCAGGGCCTGAAACTGAAAGCCGGCATGATCTTCACCATTGAACCCATGTTGAATGCTGGCAAACGCCATGTGAAAACCCTGGCTGATGGCTGGACCGTGGTCACCAAGGATCACTCACTCTCGGCTCAGTGGGAGCATATGGTCGCGGTCACAGACGACGGCTTCGAGGTTCTGACCCGTTGGCCCGACAGTGTCGATGGGTATGTCGCTATCGTTTAGGCGCAGCTTGCGAGTGACATAAAGCTACGTCACGGCTTCCAGCTAGCCTGATCAATCGCAAAATGGCGCTAGTGGTGTTGAAACTTCTACAGTTAGCATTGAGGTTTATCAACGCACCCAACGACAGGTTGGGCTACGTAACCGAGCAGGCCGAACATTGATCGAACGACGCCAATTTAGCGGAGGCATGAAGGGGAAAAATCTCCGCTATCTGAATGAGAATCCCAACGAGAAGACTCAAATGGTCCGGGCGGGATTTCTGTTGCTTGAGCATTTCTCGCTGCCCGCATTCACGCAAGCACTGGATACGATTGTCACCGCGAATCTTTTGCGACCCGGGTTGTTCTCTTCCCGAACGTTCGGCTTGACCGATGAGGAAGTCGTCAGTGACCTGGGCCTGGTCATTCGGCCGGATGCCCGTTTCGATTGTCCAGCGATCCAGGACCTGGACCTTCTGGTCATTTGCGGCGGCTACAGGACAGAACTCAAAGCGACGGATGAACTCATCTCCCTGTTGAGGGCTGCATCAGACCAGGGTGTCAGTCTGGCGGGGTTGTGGAATGGTGCATGGTTCCTGGGAAGGGCAGGCTTGCTTGACGGATATCGTTGCGCGATTCATCCCGAACATCGACCCGCACTCGCGGAAATCTCCAAGGCGACGCATGTCACCAGTGAGCCCTACGTCATCGATCGAGACCGGCTCACGGCTTCCAGTCCCTCTGGCGCATTCCACATGGCGCTGGACTGGATCAAAGGCTTGCACGACAAAGCCCTCGTCGAGGGGATTGAGGACATCCTGGCTTTCGAGGAGTCGCGTTATCGGCGGATAAAACCAACTGAAAATGTCTGCGTGAGCGCGCCATTACGCGAGGTGGTGAAGCTGATGGATGCCAACCTCGAAGAGCCTCTGGAGTTGGAGCAGTTGGCCGTATACGCAGGCCGTTCGCGTCGACAACTCGAGCGCTTGTTCAAGGAGCAACTGGGCACAACGCCGCAACGGTATTACATGGAGCTGCGAATTACCGAAGCGCGTCGACTGCTCCAGCACACGGAGCTGTCCCAGGTGGACGTGTTGGTTGCGTGTGGCTTTGTATCGCCCAGCCACTTCAGCAAGTGCTATAGCTCGTACTTCGGATACAGGCCTTCCAAGGAAACGCGACTCGTCAAATAGTCGGCGCAATAACGACCGAGTGGTTGTTCGGGGGAGGGGGCGTCAGCCCGGGAAATGATCTCCGAACATGGGATGGCCGCCCGCGGAGCTTTCGCGCGTGGCCTCGTCCTGGATGACGTCCCAATGCTCGACCATCACGCCGTTCTCGAGGCGGAGAATATCGACCACGACCCAGTTCACCGGCTGGCCGAGGCCAGAGAATCGGCCGTGCAGCATGACGAAATCGCCTTGCGCCACCGCGAGCTGGCATTCGTAATGCAGTGTGGGCGATCCCGCTGCGACCAGATCGAACAGGCCCTCGCGGCTTGGGGGCACATGAGCACTGTGTTGAATATAAGAGGGCGACCAGAAGTGTTCGGCCGCAGCCAAATCCTTGCGGTTGAATAGGGTGTCGAAGCCTTCGAGAACGATGGCCTTGTTCTCGGCGGGTGTGCGTGCGGTCATGGTCTTGGTCCTGTCAGCAATGTGAGGGGCAGGCGACCGCTGGGGCCACCCGATGTTGCCAGTTTTGACATCGTCGCGGTCAGCCCAAAGCGGGCCCGGCTGCGATCATGTCGTTGAACTGATTGACCCACGCATGCTCATTCGGGCCAGGGTTGGCACGCATCGCCTCGGCGGGTGAGACGAGGATTTCGTCTACGCCGCTCTCGAACTGCTTCATCGCCTCCGTAATGAACAGGTCGAGAGGAATGGCGCGCTCTTCCTCGCTGCTATCGAGCAACTCGGTACGTACCCAGGGCGGCGCGATTTCGATCAGTTGGACGCCTTGTTCGCGCAGCAGATAACGCTGTGACAACGTGTAGGAGTGGAGGGCTGCCTTGGTCGCCGAATAGACTGCCGTCACTGCCATCGGCACGAAGCCGAGAACCGAAGAGACGTTGGCGATGACCGCATCAGGCTTCGTCTTCAGATGCTCGATCAGGACCGAGGTCATGCGAATCGGGCCGAGCAGGTTAGTGGTGACGGTCGACAGTGCGAGCGCATCGTCCACTGGTTTGTCTGCGTGATCCAGCATCATGACGCCGGCATTGTTGATCAGCACATTCACGTTCGGGTAATTGGAAATGAGCTTCTGCGCTGCCGCCTGGATGCTGTCTGGGTCGGTAATGTCGAGTTCAATGGCGGCCATACCCGGATTGGCACCGAGCGTCTCCTGTAGCCGCTCCATCCGCCGGCCAGAGATGATCACCTGATTGCCGAGTGTGTGGAAGGCTTCGGCCAAGCCTCGTCCAATGCCGGAGCCGCCGCCGGTGATGAAGATAGTATTGCCGGTCATACGCATGACACTTCTCCTGGAAGGATGAAAATAAAGGCCGTCCAGCGCGCCGTCCGGATGAACAGATCGACCGGTGCGTCGTGCAGGGTGGTGACACTAAATTGGCAGCTTCGGCGGGATCTGATTAGCCACTCTTTTTCGCTATCTTCTATGTAAGGGATGCATAAACCTACACGCTCGACGTGTCACAACCCTCAGCCAGAAGACTGGTTACAAGATGCTCGATCAAGGCGCGGGCGGCACCCCGGGTGCGTGAACCATGGGGGAAGTAGGCATGAACAGGTACGGATTCGGTCTCCCAATCGGTGAGCAGTGTGACGAGTTCACCACTTTCCAGCTCACGCCGGCACGCCCAGGCCGTTGTCGACGTGATCCCCAACCCAGCGGCTGCGGCAGCGACAGCACCCTCATTTTCGTCGGTCGAGAAGTGAGCCTCGAGCTGAATGGTCCTGGTCTCTCCATTGCGTGTGAACATCCAGCCGCTCGGGACAGTCGAGGCTGGGCCTGCAACTATTCGATGTGATTGCAAGTCGTCCGGTGTAGTCGGCTCTCCAGCGGCACGCAAGTAGGAGGGGGAGGCGAGAATGAATCGCTTGATTGTCATGATCTGACGGCTCGTTGCGCTGGAATCCAAGAGCCGCCCCAGCCTTATCGCAACATCGATGTTTTCGCGGACCAGATCCTGCCAGTGATCGGCGAGCAGGACCTGGATATGCAAGTTGGGATGTATTGCCGCGAACGGAGCGATACGCGGAATGATTTCCCTGATGCCGATGCTCGTTGGCATGCTGATCCGGACGACGCCACGCAGCTCTCCACCTCCGCGAACGCTCTGCTCAGCTTCTTCCACCGCTGCAAGGATGGGCTCCATGCGCGACAGAAAATCCGCCCCTGCCTCAGTGGGCACGACCGCGCGTGTCGATCTTGCCAAGAGCAGAGTGCCGAGATCGGCTTCGAGTTCGGCCACAATCCTGGAAACCTGGGATTGAGAAAGACCCACTTCGCGTGCTGCGGCCGAAAAACTGCCCAGTCGCGCCACCCTTGTGAAAAGCCTGTAGGTGAAAAGGTCCTTCATCTCTTCAGCACCTCCTATCAGCCAGAATGCACCGTGGGCCCGGCAGGTCCCGTTACTGAGGTGGATCAGGTTTTTTGGACAGCTGGGGGTACTACGACCCCCGGTTGCCAGCGGTGCTGATTGTCATGCTGCTTCGGTATGGAAAGGATAGTCCGTGTAACCCACCTCAGTGCCACCGAAGAACGTCTCGCGGTCGTACGGGTTCAGCGGCCAGCCCTTGCGCAGGCGCTCTGGCAAGTCAGGGTTGGCGATGAAGTGGCGGCCAAAAGCGACCAGGTCGGCATCGCCTGCCTCAAGGATCGCCTTCGCCGATTCACCGGAAAAGCCGCCCGCCGCGATAAGGGTGCCCTTGTAGTGCTGGCGGATGAGTTGGGACGCCACCGGATTCTGGTCCCGGCGCTCGTCCTCGGCGACACCTAAAATGCGCGGCTCGATCAGATGCAGGTAGGCGAGGTCCAGCGTGTTCAGCTCGCACGCGACATAGGTGAACAGGCCAACGGGATCGCTGTCGGACATATCGCCGAAATTGCCGCTCGGCCCCAGACGCACCGCTACCCGATTGCTGCCCCAGACGGAGATCACCGCTTCTACTGCTTCCAGCAGGAACCGGCTGCGGTTCTCGAACGAGCCACCGTAGATATCCGTACGTTTGTTGCTACCGTCCTGGAGGAATTGATCGAACAGGTAGCCGTTGGCCGAGTGCAACTCCACGCCGTCGAATCCGGCTGCGATACCGCGTTCGGCCGCGGCGCGGAAGCTGTCTACCAGCCCGCGGATTTCAGCGATGGTCAGTTCGCGCGCCGGGGTGCCGGGGGTCCAGCCGGTCTCGGTGAAGGCGAGGCCGCCATGGTCCACAACGGAAGGGGCCACCGGCTGGCCGCCGTCCGGCTGCAGCAGGCTATTGGACTGGCGCCCTGCATGGTAGAGCTGCAGGAAGATTTTCCCGCCCTTGGCATGAACGGCGTCGGTCACAAGTTTCCAGCCAGCGATCTGGCTGTCGTCATACAGACCGGGAGCACCGAGGTATCCATTGCCATTGGGTGCGGCGATAGTGGCTTCGCCAATCAGCAGCCCGCCAGCGGTTGTACGCTGGGCGTAGTACTCGGCCATCAACTGGCCAGGAATGGCGCCCGGCTCGGCACGCATACGGGTAAGTGGCGCCAGGACGACGCGATGGGCAATTTGGTAGGGGCCTATTTGGATGCTTGTATGCAGTTTGGACATAACATCGATACCTATCAGTGGTGAGATGGGCGCAATGTAGGCGTAAAGTTCGTGAAGAAAAATATCCCGCGATGCCGAACATTTCGGATGATTTTTCCGTAATCCCACCGTGTTGGTGGGGTTCTACCGGGGCAAGCAGGAACAGCGATGGAAAGTCTGAGTGGCATTTCAATGTTCGTGCAAGTTGCCGAAACGCGCAGCTTTACCGAGGCCGCCCGGCAGTTGGGGGTGTCGTCCTCAACCGTGGGCAAAACCATCGCCCGGATGGAAGAGCGCTTGAATGTACGGCTGTTTCATCGCAGTACACGCAGTATCACGTTGACGGCCGAGGGGACCCTGTTCCTTGAGCGATGCCGCCGCATCCTCAGCGAGGTCACCGCTGCCGAGTCCGAGCTGTCAGGCCTGGCTGGCAGTCCACGTGGGCGGCTTCGCGTGGGCACACCTCTACTGGGCGACCTGATGATGCCGGCCTTTGACGGGTTCATGGAGCGGTATCCGGAAGTCGAACTGGATATCGATTTTTGCGACCGCATGGTCGATGTGATCGAGGAGGGGTTCGATGCGGTGATTCGGACCGGCGAGCAAACCGATTCTCGCTTGACCGCGCGCCGCTTGGGTTCCTGCGCACATGTGCTGGTGGCGTCGCCCACGTATCTCAAGCGGCAGGGTGTACCCGCTAATCCGCGTGAACTGGAACGCCATTTATGCCTGCAACACAAATTCCCCGCAACGGGAAAGCTGGAGCGTTGGCCGCTGCGGCTCGAAGCCTCCGAGGCTGAATTGGTGCTGCCCGCCACGATGACGTCGAACACGATCGAGCCTCTTGCCTATGCCGCAATCCAGGGCAGGGGTATTGCCTTTCTGCCTACCTTCCTGGTGCGCGAAGCGCTGGAAAGCGGCCAACTGGTCACAGTGCTGGATGACTACATGGACCGCCAGGTCGTTTTCTGGATGCTGTGGCCAGCCAGCCGTTATGCCTCGCCCAAGTTGCGCGTTTTCATTGACTACATGAGTGCGCACTTGCGTATCTGATTTCTCGCGCCTCCAGCCTCAGGCGCACACCGTCGCGGTTGGAGATCTCGATGGCATCGATCAATTCGTGCATGGAGTCAGAGGTGCATGAATACCGGAATCTGAGCCAGTTCAGCGCTTACGATTCGACGCAAAAACTCGTCTGCGTTCTTGCAGACGAGGAAATCCCTGCTTAACTCTGAACATATGGTCAGTCAGTGACTCATCGGTCACGGCAGCCATCCGAGCACCCTCGCGCTGTTGTTGCTTGTCCGTGTTGCCAGATCAAGCCCGAGGAGGCCTATGCGTTGACGCTTGAAAATCACCCTGAGTTATTAATGTATTGGCCTGACACTTCGCTGTCAGGTCCACGTGTACTGCTATCTGCGATAGGGCCCTGTGGGCATCCCAAACGCTGTGCGCTTAGTCCAATGGGTTCAAGGAAGTAAATGTCATGATGCCGAAAACTGCCATCGTCGAGATCTGCGGGAAGTACAAGGTTTATACCGAGCACTATCTCAACACTGCCGCTGACAAGACCATCATTCTGGTCAACGGCTCACTGGCAACGACCGCATCTTTTGCCCAAACGGTGCGTTACCTGCAGCCGCGATTCAATGTGGTTCTCTACGACCAGCCCTACGCCGGTCAGTCGAAGGAACACAACCTCCACGGCCAACCGATCCGAAAGGAAGACGAGGCCGCGATACTGCTGGATTTAATCGAACACTTTGGTGCGCACCACGTGCTGTCCTTTTCCTGGGGCGGTGCGGCTACCTTGTTGGCGCTGGCCCAGCGGCCACGACGAATCGAGAAGGCGGTGATCAATTCATTCGCAGCGCGTATCAATACACCGATGCGCGATTACCTGGAGAGCGGCCTGAACCATCTCCAGGCTTGCGACCGCCTCAGTGTCGGTCGCTTGATCAACAGCACAATCGGCAAGCACCTGCCATCGCTGTTCAAACGCTTTAATGACCGCCATGTCAGAAGCCTGGCCGAGCACGAGTACAGGCAGATGCATTTCCACGTCAATGAGGTGCTGACCCAAGACACCCATTGCTATGTCGCCTGTGCCGCTGCCATCGAAATACCGCTGCTGTTTGTCAACGGCGAATGGGATGAGTACACCTCGGTCGAAGACGCCCGGCTATTCGCCGATCATGCGTCGCAGTCCCGGTTCCATACCATCAAGAACGCCGGGCACTTCCTCGATATGGAACATGCAGCGGCCTGGCAGGATACCCGGCAAGCCTTGCTCGGTTTTCTGGACCCGGCTTCCAGGAGGCAGGGCCGCGTAGCCTCAGATATCCAGGTCAATCACGTATGAGCGATTAAATTCCGGATTTTCATTAATGCCATTTTTTGCATAGCCCCGGGCGTTGCAAATGACGCGAGTTTTGCCCACCTGGTAGTCAAAGCTGCCATGGGTATGGCCATGCAGCCAAAGCGCCGGCTGCCAGACCTTGATTCGGTCTTCGAGGTCTGAAACAAAACTCGCGTTAATCGGCGAATTCTCAAACAGCGAGCCTATGCTCAACCGTGTCGGTGCAAAATGCGAAACCACCACCGTGGGAGTGGTTCTGTCGCGGGTGAAGCAGTCTTCCAGCCAGGCGACAGTCTGTAAAAAAATCAGTTGGGAAACCGCCGGGCTGAACAGATCTGGAAAATCGGGCGAGATTTTTATGTGGGTGAAGTCCCGCATGAGCTTCGAAGCCAGATCAACACCCTGTGCCCGATGCTCTGCAGAATCGAAAAGTCGATAGTCAGACCACAGCGTGCAACCCAAAAACCGCACGCCGTTGTGGACATACTCCGAGCGTTCCAATACGTGGATCTGTGTGCCTTGCGACAACCTGTTCAAATGTTCGTAGGTAGAGATCAAGTCACTGCCATAAAACTCGTGATTCCCTGCCACGTACACGACTGGAAGAGGGCACGATTTGGCCCACTCAATGGCCGCAGCTGGACGAGAGATGTCTCCGGCGAGAACGACAATGTCGGCGTCCACATCGGGAAACGGTAACGCGTTGACGGACAAGTGGATGTCTGACAGCAAGGCGATGCGCATCGATCGATTCCTACTTATTTTGAATGTCAGCCCCGTTGAACTGACGTCGAGGCGTCGACAACGGGCGTCAGACGCCGCTCCATGATGATCGTTCGCTCGGCCCCGTGAAACTCGTCGCGAACTTTTCGATAGCCCAGCTTGAAGTAAAAGGCCTCTGCGGTGATGGAGGAGGGAACGCGCAGTACCTCGATTTTTGCGACCTGGGCGACAGATAGAAGGGTCGCCATCAACTGCCTGCCGAGTCCGCGCCCCTGATGGCCTGGCTCGACGAATACGCTACGCACAACGTCTTGATCAAGACTGGCCGTGGCGACTACACGCTTGTCGATGGTGGCGACAAAGACCTGGCGTTGGCTCAACAAGGCGCGGATGGCCTCGGTAGAAAAGCTTTTCTCTACCTGTGGGATGACTTCGGGCGGGTAATCCAGGGCATTGGACTGACGCAGCGATTGAATGATGACATGGCTGATGGCTGTCGCATCGTCAGGGGTGGCGAGTCGAATCTGGTTATTCATTTGAAGACCCCAATCCTTGTGTCCTTACCGAAATCCTTTAACCCGATCTTGAGCAGTCAATGTCGCAATAGCCGGCGCCAGCGGCTATTTGAGCTGCGCCCCCCGCGCCGTTAACAACTCCCGCAATACCGATCGATGGCAATGCGCTTCATCTTCGCAATAACAGCCAATGGCCATCGACGTTTGATGGGACAACGCCGCCAACAAATCGAGCAACTGGCTGGGCGCCGGGTGGTTCATTTCGGTCTTGAACTTGCGCTTGAAGGCTTCCCACGCCTTGGCGTCTTCCGCCGCTTTGGCTTCTGCGACCAGTTCTGCACTGGGAGACAGCAGCGGCTGCCACACGTCATAAAAATCCCGACTGGCAAACTCGGCTTTCGGCACGCCACGCGGCGGGCGACGCACCGTGCCCAGGCGCAGGCCTTCATTGGAAGCGCGCGGTGAACCGAGGCGCACGATATGGATGGGCATGGTCGATGTGTTCCCCTTATCCCCGCGAGTTTTCGAACCACTCCAGCGCCGTGCGCCAGATGCAGATCCCCAGGAAGTAAGCCGACATCAGCAGCCAAAGCCCCATCACCAGCGGGTTGATCACTGGATGGTTGACCACCAGCGACAAGCTGCACAGCAGCCAGATGGCCGTTACTGCGATGTTGATCGGCATGAACTTGCGCACGCGGAACGGGTGGAGGAACTTCATCCGGGTCACAGTCAGCAGCGCCAGGCCGATGATGGTGAGAAAAGTGATCCACGGCGACGGGGCAATGATGTACAGGCACAGGGCGACCACGTTCCAGGCGGCGGGGAAGCCCTGGAAGTAGTTGTCCTTGCTCTTCATGTTGACGTTGCAGAAGCAAAACAGCGACGAGACCAGAATCAGCGACACGGACATCAGCAGCGTGTAGTCCGGCAAGGGGATGTAACGATAAATGAACAGTGCGGGGATAAACACATACGTCAGGTAGTCGATGACCAGATCGAGGATCGAGCCATCGAAACTTGGCAGTACCGACTGGACATTGACCTTGCGTGCCAACGCGCCATCCAGCCCATCGACGATCAGGGCGACGCCCAGCCACAGCAGGCAGTTTGTGGCCTGGTTTTCCAGCAGGGCGAGGGTCGCGAGGAAGGCAGTGACCACGCCGGTGGCGGTAAAACCATGGGCGCCCCATGCTTTGAGCCTGGCGATGTGTAGGGTCGATATCACGGTGGCGTTCTCCAGAAAGTGAAGCAAGCCTGTTATCACCCCTTCAATTGGGGGTGTCGGCAAACCAAGTCAGGTTGCATGTATCGACCGGGTATCCGGGGATAAGGTTCACCCTCTGTAAATCTTAGCTGGGCCGCAAAAAAATACCCCGGATAAATCCGGGGGTATTAAATGAAACATCGGCGCAGGACGATACGTTTTACTCAAACACAGTGATCGGCGGATTGATCGGGTGCAGACAGGCTCATTCACAGCGCCTTGCTCATGAACACCCGACTCGTGCCTGGCGGGTCGCAAGGCACTTCCCCGAAGCGCTGCCAGCCGTGCTTTTCATAGAACTGCGGGGCCTGGAAACTGAGGGTATAGAGCACCGCCGAGCGGCAACCGCGACGACGGCCTTCGTCCTCGTACGCGTTGAGCAGTCGAGATCCGAGCCCGGAGCCGCGCAGTGACTCGGGCAAGTAGAACAAATCGAGAAACAGCAGACCGAGTGACGTACGCCCGGTAATACCACCCAGCACCTGATGGGTGTCCGGATCGCGGACCGTGACTGCCAGCGACCGGCGGTCGTTGATGCCGGTCATCTGATCATTGAAGGCACTCAGCCCGGCGCTGAGTACGTGCTCGACTTCAGGTTCGATGACGTCGCTGACGATAATCAGGTGGCGGTCCATGTGTTCGTTGATCCTGTGGGCATCGGGTTTGCGAGGGTAGAACACTTGCAGCCGATGGTCATCAGGGTCAAGGGCGATAAGGGTTTCACGTCAGCCAAACGGTGGTGGCGTATTTGCCGGTGAGGACTATCGTTGCCTGACTGGATCACTCCACTCGATGAGGACATCGTCATGAACACCAGCGATCTGCTCGAACAGTTACTAAGGGCCGGCCAAGGCTCAATGTCGCAACAGGGTGGCGGTGGCGCGTCGGCACAAGGCGGCCTGGGCGGACTCGGAGGATTGCTCGGCGGCCTGCTGGGCGGTGGCGGCGGGTCAAGCGCCGGGGGCAGTGGCCTGGGTGGTTTGCTCGGTGGTCTGCTGGGCGGTGGCTCAACCATGAGCGGTTCGACCCAGACCCGTTCGGGTGGCGGCACCAACTACGCGGCACTGGCTTCGCTCGGAATGATGGCATTCCAGGCCTATCAAGCCTGGCAACGCAGCCAGGCCTCGGCGCCGCAACAGGCGCCGCGCACTGTCGACCTGTTGTCCGGCCCGGAAGTCGAGGACCACAGCCATGCGATTCTTCGTGCATTGATTGCGGCGGCGAAGGCCGATGGCCGGATTGATGATGCCGAGAAGCAGATGATCAGCACTGAAATCGGCCGCCACACCGACGACCCAGAGCTACAGCAATGGCTGGACGATGAAGTCGCGCGGCCGCTGGACGCCGCCGATGTGGCGCAGTCGGCCACGGATTCCGGCATGGCGGCGGAGATGTACCTGGCCAGTGTGATGCTGGTGGACGATCAGCAGGACGCCGAACGTAGCTATCTGGATGAACTGGCTGCGGCGCTGAACATCGATCCGGACCTGCAAGTGCATCTGGAACAACAGGCCAAAGGTGGGGTGGCCTGATGTTCGTTCCCACCCAGTGGGAAAGAACATGAAAAAACGGCCTGGCCTCTATCGGGCTTCAGGTGCTTTCGGCACCAGAAACGTAACGCCGAAACTCTCGGCGATTGCCAGGATCCGCGGCAAATCCTGCGGCACTTTGAGCTGATCCAGTGCGGCAAAGAACTGACCACCGAGCGGATCAGACACCACACCGATCATCTTCGCCGTCGCACTGATGTTCTTGTAAGCATGAACAGTCCCAGCGGGAATGTGCACATAACCGCCGGGGAAAATGGTGGTGGCATTGCCCGCAACCGTCACTTCCACTTGCCCGTCGATGACGTAGAACGCTTCGTCCCAAGGGTGAAAGTGCGGAGGCGGCCCGCCGCCTTGTACGCCTTCCTGGATATGCATTTCAAAAGGTTTGCTCAGATCCCCGCCCGCGAGAATGGTGATGGCCTCACCCACGACATTGACCGGGTCGGGGGTTTTTTCGGGCTCGATGACATGAACCGTTCGCATGATTGCTCTCCGAAGGATGAGTCCACACCCGCTGAGTATATTCACTTGTCTGGCGCCGGGTGCCGCGCCACAAGCCCGTCTGTCCGGGCGATTTCAACGCCGATGGAATTTTCTTCCAGAGGTGTCGCTCTGCTGATGTAGAGACGTGCTGATTGAGCCCCGCCAATGACCCGGATGTCCAATGCCTGCACGCTACACTTAAAGGGCTTGCCGCCGACGAGCAAATCCGGTTTTCGATAGGGTGCCCTTCATGAATCAGGAAGCACAGCTTAGCGCCGCGGACCTGGCCCTGCTGCAATTGGGGCGCCGCTTGCAGGCCGACGGTTACCGTTTCATCACGCCAACGCCGCTGACCCATCAGCGGGTCAATGATCGCGTCTTCGGGCAAAGCGCCCGGACCCTGCGCGAAGTATTCGGTTGGTCGCGGTGGTTTGATCCCGGTCTGTTGTCGGTGGATGAGCAGCGGCAGTTGCAACAGGCAGGCGTCCTAGAGGAATGCAATGGTCGACTGAAAAGTCATGTGCGCTGGTCAAGCCTCGATGACCTGTTGTTCGTGCATTCGGGTTACCCCACTGATGCCGCTGACGCGGTGTTCTTCGGCCCTGACACTTATCGTTTTGCACAACTGATTCACACCCATCTGCAACAGAGCTTCGCGCCGATCAGGCGCGCCGTGGACATCGGCTGCGGCGCTGGCGTCGGAGCGATTGTGATTGCCCGCGCACGCCGTGAGGCCGAAGTGCTGGCCGTTGACATCAACCCGTTGGCGTTGCGCATGACGGCGGTCAACGTCGCGCTCGCCGAGGTGGCCAACGTCAGCATCGAGGCCAGCGACGTGCTGCAGGACGTCGACGGCCACTTCGACTTGATCGTCGCCAATCCGCCCTACATGGCCGACCCGACCGAGCGTGCTTACCGGCATGGCGGCGGGGTGCTGGGCGCGCAGTTGTCGTTGCGCATTGTCGAGCAAGCCCTGTATCGCTTGGCCCCCGGTGGCTCCCTGGTGCTGTACACCGGCGTGGCGATGATCGATGGTCTCGACCCGTTTCTGGATGCGGTGACTCCGTATCTGGAATCGCCGATGTTCGGCTGGACCTACCACGAACTCGACCCCGATGTGTTCGGTGAAGAACTGTTGACCCCTGGCTATCAGCGGGTAGAACGCATTGCCGTCGTCGCATTGATCGTCACGCGGATCGGCCCGGGCATCGGGGGCACCGTTACGTCAGCCGGTGCGCCATGAGCAGGAGCCTGGACGATTACAATCGCATGCGTGATTTCTCGGCGACCGCTGAACCGGCCGCTGGCAAACGGTCGGGCAAAAAAAACGTGAAAGACCATGCCTTGCAGTTCTGCATCCAGAAGCACGACGCGTCGCACCTGCATTACGACTTTCGCCTGGAGCTCGATGGCGCGCTGAAAAGCTGGGCAGTGCCCAAAGGCCCGTCACTGGACCCCAAGGTCAAGCGCCTGGCGGTGCACGTCGAGGACCATCCGATGGATTACGCCACCTTCGAGGGCAGCATTCCCGAAGGGCATTACGGCGCCGGCGAGGTGATTGTCTGGGACCGGGGGGTATGGATTCCCCAGGACGATCCGGCCGAGGCTTACGCCAAGGGCAAGCTCAAATTCGAGCTAAAAGGCGAGAAGCTCGGCGGCCTGTGGAACCTGGTGCGCACGCACATGCCGGGCAAGCAGGAGCAATGGTTTCTGATCAAGCATCAGGACGGCGCGGCCAAACCCGAAAGCGATTACGACGTGGTCGCCGCCGAGCCCGACAGCGTGCTCAGTGACCGGACCATCGTTGCCAAAAAGGCGAAGACCGCTGCCAAACCCAAACCTGTCAAAAAACCCGCTACCCCGGCGCGCAAGGAAAAGTCGGCGCCATTGACGGGCGCCCGCAAAGCCAAATTGCCTGACCTGCTCAAACCGGAACTGGCGACGCTGGTCGAAAAAGCCCCGGGCGGCGAGTGGAGCTATGAGATCAAGTTCGACGGCTATCGGATCATGGCGCGCATCGACCACGACGAGGTCAAACTGTTCACCCGCAACGGCCACGACTGGACCCAAAAACTGCCCAGACAAGCCGAGGCGTTGACGGCGCTAGGCCTCGAATCCGCCTGGCTCGACGGGGAAATGGTGGTCGCCGACGAGCAGGGCGTGCCGGACTTCCAGGCCTTGCAAAACGCCTTCGACTCGGGCCGCAGCGGCAACATCGTCTACTACCTGTTCGACATGCCTTACCTCAACGGCGTGGACCTGCGCGAGGTACCTGTCGAGGAGCGAAGGGTGGCGCTGTCGACCGTGCTCAACCCCAACAAGGACCCGCTGCTGCGCTTCTCCGATGCCTTTAGCGAAGAACCGGAAGCGCTGCTCAACAGCGCCTGTCAAATGCAGATGGAAGGGTTGATCGGCAAGCGTCTGGGCTCGCCTTACGTGTCGCGACGCAGCAGCGACTGGATCAAGCTCAAGTGCAAGCATCGGCAGGAATTTGTGGTCGTCGGCTTCACCGACCCGAAAGGCTCGCGCAATGCCTTCGGTGCGCTGCTGCTTGGGTTGCATGACCGCGACAGCGGTGAGTTGCGTTACTCGGGCAAGGTCGGCACCGGGTTCAACGAGACGACGCTCAAGCGCATTTACGAGCAACTGAAACCGTTGCAGACCAAAAAGATTTCAGTGGTCAACCCGCCGAGCGGTTTTGACGCCAAGGGTGTGCACTGGCTCAAGCCCACGTTGCTGGCTGAGGTCGCCTATGCCGAAATGACCAAAGAAGGTTCCGTCCGTCACGCCGTGTTCCATGGCCTGCGTGACGACAAACCTGCCGAAGACATTACCGAGGAGCGTCCGAAAGCCGTGAAGACTTCAACCGCGAAAAAAACCACTGCCGAAAAACCTTCCACCCCTGCCAAAAAGAAAGCCGCGCCCGCGCCCTCACAAATCGGCCTGGGCGAGGGCAAGGTCCGCATCACTCACCCGGACCGGGTGATCGACGCCAGCAGCGGCACCACCAAAGTGCAACTGGCGGAGTATTACGCCAGCGTCGCCGAATGGATTTTGCCCGAGCTCAAGGACCGGCCCGTGGCGCTGGTACGCGCCCCGGACGGCATCGCCGGCGAACTGTTTTTCCAGAAGAACGCCGAGCACCTGGCCATTCCGGGAATCACCACCCTGGACAAGGCACTCACCGGTCAACCGGTGATGATCATCAACAACGCCGAAGCGCTGGTCGGCGCCGTGCAGATGAGCACCGTCGAGTTGCACACCTGGAACGCCACCTCGGACAACCTCGACAAACCCGACCGCTTCGTCCTCGACCTCGACCCGGACCCGGCGCTGCCCTGGAAAAGCATGGTCGAGGCGACTCAACTGACCCTCTCGGTACTCGATGAATTGGGGCTCAGGGCGTTCCTCAAGACCAGTGGCGGCAAAGGGATTCACCTGGTGGTGCCACTGACCCGCAAGCTGGGTTGGGATGAGGTGAAGGACTTCAGCCACGCGATTGTCAGCCACATGGCCAAGTTGCTGCCGGAGCGTTTTTCCGCTGTGTCAGGACCGAAGAACCGGGTAGGGCGGATCTTCATCGATTACCTGCGCAACGGTCTGGGCGCCACGACCATCTGTGCCTACGCCGTACGCACCCGCGAAGGGCTGCCGGTGTCGGTGCCGATCTTTCGCGAAGAGGTGGCTGAACTCAAGGGTGGCAATCAGTGGACCGTGCACACTGTGCATGAACGTCTGGCCGAGGTCGGTGATGAGCCTTGGGCGGATCTGAAGAAAACCCGGCAGTCGATCACCGCCGAAATGCGGCGGCGGGTCGGAATGAAAAAATAGCGGTTGGGGTGAACATGATCGGTGTAGGAGCTGGCGTAGCCTGCGATCTTGGCGACGGTTGTTACACCGACAAAATCGAGATCAAAAGATCGCAGCCTGCGGCAGCTCCTACAAGGGGGGTTACTTGATGAATGCCTGTAGGTCACTGGTCAGCTTGTCGATCGCCACTTTGAAATCCTTGGTGGTGATCTTCTGGCTCTCGTTCGACAGTTGGCTGCCAAATACCTTGCGCACCACTTTGGCCACAGTTTGATTGGTTCTTGCGTCGATGAACTCAGCCTCGATGAACAGGTTGGTGTCCTGATCCCGGTGACCGGTGGCGGCCTGTGTCGCTCCGACTACAGCCGCGATCGGCACCACTTCGTACCATTTCATGCCTTCGTTGGAGGCACTCACTCCGGTGATCGCCGCGCGCAGGATCAGGGGTTTTGAACCGGTCGGCGCTGATTTCGCGCTCGACACCACCCGATATTTCTGGCCCAGCACGCCTTTGGCCTTGCTGGTCATGTAGCTCTGCAACTCGTCAAGGGTTTGCTGGTTCACCCGCTCAGTGGGCTTGGGCGCCGGGTACAGCTCCAGCTTGTTGAAGGCCACGGTGTCATACGCATTCGGGTTCCATGACGGGCTCACCCAGCGCATGGCTTTCTCGCCACTGGTGGTCGTCACTTCTTCCAGGTTGTTGTAGTTGGACAGGAAACCGGAATACTGCTCACGCTCGGTGACTTTCGAGGTGCAACCGCCGAGCAGCAGGCTGGCCAGCGCAGCGCC
This sequence comes from Pseudomonas sp. GL-B-26, assembly GCF_019947405.1. Classification (NCBI taxonomy): domain Bacteria; kingdom Pseudomonadati; phylum Pseudomonadota; class Gammaproteobacteria; order Pseudomonadales; family Pseudomonadaceae; genus Pseudomonas; species Pseudomonas sp. GL-B-26. The sequence continues at coordinate 26,896 of NZ_JAGYGJ010000062.1, forward strand.
AATAAACAGTTTTCGGGACAAGTTCATAGTGGTGTTCGCTCCATGGATTAAGTCGTTTTTTTCAGTAGCAGGGCATCAGAAGCGCCAGGTCATGTTGCCGGTCAAAGCCTGAATCCAGGCATTGTCGAACTCGCCGGAAGTTCGAATACCCGACGTGGATTTGGTCTGGTCCACTGGCATATCGCCCAACCAGACCATGGCCCAGCTGACATTAATGTCGGTGACCTTGTTCAGAGCATAGGTGGCTCCGGCCGCAATGCGCCAGGATTCGCCCATGGGCACGGTAAAAGTTCGGTTTCCGTCCGAAACGGCGCTGCTGTCGTACGCCACACCGACGTTCCACAGCCATTGCGGTGTGGCCTGATACTGCGCACCGAGCGCCAGTTGCCAGGTGTCTTTGAAATGGGCGTCGACCGTCGTCGATTGAGCGCCAAACGCGGTGGTGTCGACTTGCACCGCGATATCGCCAAACTCTGACCAGTCCTGCCAGTTGACCGAGGCCAGCAAGGCCCATTGCGGGTCGAGTTGCTGGAACAGACTCAGTGTTGCCGTTTGCGGCACGGTCATGTCGAGTTGGGTGTTCAGGCCGTCCAGGCGCTCCAGCGCGGGCCCGTCGCCTTTGACGTCCAGCCCGTCCTCGAAGTCCAGATCGACCTTGCTGGTGTAGGCCAGGCCAATGCGGGTCCCGGGTTGTGGGGCATAGATCACTCCCACGTTCGCGCCAAAACCCCAATCGTTGTCTTTGTACTTGAACTGGCCGTCGCTGCGGTCGGTGAAGCCGAAAGGCGCGCGGTCGATCGCGGTTTGGGCTTGCAGCATGCCGTACATGGCTTTCACGCCGACGCCCACCGACCATTGCTCGTTAAAGCGATATGCCACGCTGGGCACGAAAGACAAACCGGCGAGGCTGGCGTCTTGCGCGAAGTAGCGCCCGGACCATTCGTTGTCGTAATTGACCGCCAGGCCAAAGTCAGCGTACTGGCCGAAGCCAATGCTCCAGTGGTCGTCGAATTGATGGCTGATGAAGAAACTGCCACCGGGAATCGGGTCGAGGGCGTTGCCACTACCCGTTCCGGTGCCGTTGGTGTTCGAGTCGCGATCGAAGCTCAGGTCGCCGTAGAGAACCTGCAAACCACCGGTGATCTGTGTGCCGGGCAGATAACTCATGCCGGCCGGGTTACTGGCGATGGTCGAGGGGCCTTGAGCACGGGCCGCGGCACCGGCGTTGGCCAGGCCGGCGTTATCGGTGCCGATTTCGTAGAGCATGATGCCGCCGGCGTAAACGTGCTGACTGCACAGGGCACACAGGGTAATGGCGGGCAGGGCGGATGTTTTTTTCTGCATGGGTTACCTCAGCAAATGTCCGTCATGGACGCGGGTGGCGAGCGCTGCCCCCCGCGAATTCAACTCCTTACTTGCCCATGGCCGCCCGGGCTGCTTCGATCTTGGCTTTGACGGCCTCGAGGTTGAAGCTCGCGCCTTTTTGCATGGGCGGGAACTCAACCGCTGTTTCAGCCAGTTTGACCACCTGCTGCTGCACAAACACGAAGCGCCAGAACTGGAATTTGAACCACTCGAAATACTCCAGCGAACCATTGGCCGCCATGTTTTCCGGCCATCCGGCGCGTTCGAACGGGTCGAGACGCAGGTTGGTCAGGGCCGGCACGTCCAGCGTGGTTTTTGCCCCTAGCCAGCCACCAGGCTGGTCAATGAAGCGGTACTTGAAGTCATCGATACGGATAGCGCCCAGCGTGCTTTCGCCGAAGTAGAAGATCTCATGACGATTCGATGGACCTTTGCCGGTAATCATCGGTGTCTGGTCATAGCCGTCCAGGTGCACTTTGTAATTGGTATCGCCCAGTTGTTTGCCCTTGAGCAATTCTGCGGTGATGTTCGGGTTGCCCGCCGCCGCGACCAGGGTCGGGAACCAGTCCATGCCTGACATGATGCCGTTGGCCACCTGGTTAGCAGGTACCTTGCCCGGCCAGCGAATGATCGCCGGAGCCCGGAAACCACCTTCCATCACCGTGCCTTTACCCATGGCAAACGGCGTGGTGCCGCCATCCGGCCAGGTAAAGTTTTCAGCGCCGTTGTCCGTGGTGAAAATCACGATGGTGTTGTCATCCATGCCGTCTTTTTTCAGCTTGGCCATCACGTCGCCAACGATGTCGTCGATCTGCGCCATGCCGGCTTCCTGTTCCGACCAGCCATTTTGCGCGTTGCGCATGGCTTGGTACTTGTCGGAGAGGTGAGTGACGATGTGCATGCGGGTCGGGTTGAGCCACAGGAAGAACGGTTTGTTGTCTTGCTTGGCCTTGTCGATGAAGGTGAAGGCTTTGTCGCGAATTTCGTCGTCGACGGTTTTCATCCGCTCCGGATAGAGGGTGCCCGCGTCTTCGATTTTCTGTTTGCCGACCTTGCCCCAGCGCGGCATCACGGTCGTATCGTCAGTCGTCGTGGCCCAGCTGTGAACCATGTTCCGTGGGCCAACGGTGGGCAGAAGATCTTGCGGGTAATTGGGGTGCGCCGGATCTTCCATGGCGTCGAGGTGATAGAGATAGCCGAAGAACTCGTCGAAACCATGCACGGTCGGCAGGAACTGATTCAAGTCGCCCAAGTGGTTCTTGCCGAACTGGCCGGTGGAGTAACCCATGGACTTGAGTGTGGTGGCGATGGTGACGGCTTCGGCGGGAATACCAATGGGAGAACCGGCCTGCCCGACAGTGGTCATTCCGGTACGGATCGGCAGTTCGCCGGTAATGAAGTTGGCGCGCCCGGCGGTACAACTGGCCTCGGCGTAATAGTCGGTAAAGCGCATGCCTTCAGCGGCGAGCTGGTCGAGGTTGGGTGTTCGACCGGCCATCATGCCCTGGTTGTAGACACCGATATTGGACCAGCCAATATCGTCACCCATGATGACGACAATGTTGGGGGTTGTTTTGTCGGCAGCTTGAGTGATGCCGGGGAGAACCATTGCAGCCAACAGTACTGATACAGCGAATGCCGTTGATAACGTTGTCCGGTTCATGTCGAGCTCCTGCGCAGTAGCGTGAGTACCTTGAGACGAGCCCCCGACCGCCCATGAAAAAATTGGATCCCCCGCAAAGAGCGTAGGTACGAATCGTGAAATATCCAGTCATTTGTTTTTCAGCCGCAGATCTTTGTTTCATGGGCTTTACAGCAGAGTTGTGGATTCAGACGATCGCTGATATTTCAACCAGACGAAGTCCTCAATCCGTGCCAGGATCGGCCATAGGGAATGTGTTGTTCGACGTGCGGGAGGGCATGAGGCGGCAAGCCCGGCTCGCCGCCTCAACAACTATTGCTTGCCGACAGCGGCCGCCAGCAGCGGCGCTATCTGTTCATCGGTCAGTGCCGCCTGGACCTCCATGGTCATGAGGTCGCTCCATTCCAGCACCCACTTCTGAATCGCTGCCGGATCACTGGCCTCTGCCACGCCAAAACCGGATGCACCACCGACGGCGTGCCAGCGTCCCAGCATTTTGACGCCAGCGGGTGGAGCCCCCCCGGTCTTGAGGAAACGCCCGATCGCGCTGTTACGATTTGCCGAATTGATAGACCAATTGACTATGAATAACATTTGCCACCTCCTGCTACGGATTGGCACCTGTTGCTCTTCGCGCACCTGGCGGGTGCCGGGACCACGGTCACGCTTGAGTGTCCAGCTTCATCCCTGACTGGCTTGAAACCACTGCTCCCATGAGAAGGCATAGCAGCAGGCCAGACTCTGCGTATGACCGCTGATCCTGTTTCGTTGCCTTTGTATCAGTCCGTGGATGACACCTGTATCACCAACGAAACATCGGCATTGGCCGTAGGGGAGTACGAAGGAATTGTCGTGCAGTCAGCCTGATCAGCATCCTGTGAAACCCATGATTGGGAAACGTCGACTTCACCGTTTTGATGAATTCCCGTGGCAGGCCGAATGTCACCGTGCCGAGGGTTACATCAATGACATCGGCTCGCCGGAAGGGCTCGACGCTGAGTGCATGGGCGGCACCATAGGGCCGTACTTTGTGGTGTTCCTGGATCAGTGCCGTGACTTCGCTGCTCAGGTGCGACAGTTGCCGGTCGGCGAGATAACCCTCAGCCAGGCGAACCGACGGTTCCAGATAGTCGAGGGTCCGGTCGGTCCAGATGCCCAGATCATGAAAGGCCGCCGCGATCTGCACGGTTTCGGACGGCAAACCGGTGATGCCGCTGATCGCGATATAGAAGTTCAGCACCCGATAAATGTGATTGCGATAGCCCTGCAGATCAGAGCCGATCACCAGCGCGAATGACGTCAGTATGTCGTCCGTGACGGGGAATTCGAGGACGACGTTCATGGGGTTGAGTTCACGCATCGCGTAACAGGTCGTTGGCGTTGAGCAGCTCGTAGGCAATCTCCGGGCGCTTCTCCAGTGCGCGACGAATCGCGGCCGGGATCGACTGACGGGTTTTGCGGCATAGCCCCGGTTGCTCGCTAAGGTTAATACCGATACCGCGCATGGTGCGTACTTCGTTGAAACTGGGGACGATGTCTACGCGGATGCCCAACTGCTCATACATCCGCTGTTGCAGACGCTCGAGGTCACTCAGGCTCTGGAGGTTTTCCAGGCGTTCGACCAGGCGCTTTTCTTCCGATCGGGTCAGAAACAGGATGCGCACGTCCGCACCCGGTGTTTCCAGCAGCGGGTCACGCCCGCAGTCGCAGGCGCCGGGCGGGCAGGGTTGACGGATCGGAGGCGTGGTGGTCATGGGGTTCAATCATAGAGTGCTCCAATCAGGTTTGCCCATAGGGTTTTGAGCCCTTCTGGCGAACGGGTCACGCCGGGTCTAGGCTTAAAAGTCGTGCACAGGCCAAGGAGCGGGATCAATGAAAGCCAACGCGAGTGTTGTCTGCCTGTTGTTGACCCTTGCGCTGGCCCCGGGCGCTCGTGCCGAGGATCCGCCAACACCGGACGTCACCCCGACGATCAACCCGCAAGTGGTCGATAAACTCATCGATATGGGCACCTACCTACGCAGTCTGCCGACGTTTCAGGTAGACGCCGAAGTGTCCCGGGATACCGTTCTGGAGTCTGGCCAGAAGATCAAGACCGAGGCCTCTACGGTCTTGAAAGTGGTGGGTCGCGATCGGATGTATGCCAAGACGGAGGGCGATGTGCGAACGCGAGAGTTCTTCTACAACGGCAAGAAACTGACCCAGTATTCACCGTTTCTCAAGTACTACACCACCGTGGATGCACCGCCTGAAGTCTCCGATACGCTGCACTTGATAGAACACCATTACGGGATTCAGGTGCCCATGGAGGATCTGTTTCTGTTTGGCAGCGATCAGACACAGATCGATGCGCTGAAAGAGGCGCTATACGTCGGCCCGTCGACGATCAAGGGGCAATTGTGTGATCACCTGGCCTTTCGGCAGGAGGGCGTTGACTGGCAGTTGTGGATCACCCGATCCGACAAGCCGTTGCCGTGCAAACTGGTGATCACTACCACCGATGAGCCGGGTTTTCCGGAATACAGCGCGGTGTATCGCTGGAACCTGAAGCCGGGCATCAAGGACTCGATCTTCACCTTCGCACCGCGTAAGGGCGATGTGGCGATTCCTTTGAAGAAAGTCAGTGATCAGGGAGGGGAATGACATGAACAGGACGGTGTCGTGGAGCCTGTTGTTATCGCTCGTAACCACCTCGGTACTGACGCTGAGCCTGGTCACTTATGTGGACGCCCGACCCCAGCGCGCCCAAGGGCACGCCAGGGCATCGGTCAATCGTGCGCCACCGCCCTCGGCCCCAAGGGCTCAGCGCATCAACACCGGTAATACCGCGCAACGCGCTACCAACGTCAACGCGGGCAATCGGGCCAATACCGCAAACACGGTCGGCAACCGAACCAACGTCAACAACAGCAACCGTAACGTCAACATCGACAACAGCCGCGACGTGGACATCGACGTCGACGGGAATGGCCGCTATGGCTACGACGATCACTACCATCCGATTGCCACGGCGGCGGCCGTCACCGCAACGGTCGCGGTGACAGCGGCAGTGGTCGGGTCGATCTTCACGCCAGCGCAATTGCCCCCCAGTTGCGTGCAAGTCATCCAGTACAACACGGCTTACATGCAGTGCGGTTCAACCTGGTATCAACCGCAGTATCAGGGCAGCGATGTGACTTATGTCGTGGTTAATGCGCCTTGAGTCGGGGGATCACATTCCGACCGTTTGATTTTAGAGGAGACGCAGCATGGAGCGATTCACGGGGGGTTGCCTGTGCGGCAACGTCCGAATTGAGGCGTCGGGACTCCCTTATCGGGTCGGCCTTTGTCACTGTCTCGACTGCCGCAAGCATCATGGGGCGCTTTTTCAAGCTTGCGCGATATTCCCTCAGAGTGCGGTGACGATCGAAGGCGAAACACGCGACTACGCCGGGCGGTTTTTCTGTCCCCGCTGCGGCTCGTCCGTTTTTGCGCGCACCGACGACGAAATCGAAGTGAACCTGGGATCCCTGGATGCCCCTGACCAACTGATGCCAACCTACGAAAGCTGGATCGTGCGTCGCGAGTCCTGGTTGCCGCCGTTTCCGCTCACTAGACGATACGAGCGCGACCGTGACGCCACCGGTCGCTTTGAGGAGTAGGTGCCGATGCTTGAACCGGGTCTGGAGCGCTGCATGAAAGTCGGCGTGATTTCCGATACCCATGGCTTGCTCCGCGCTGAAGCCCTTGCTGCACTGCAGGGTTGTGAACGGATTATTCACGCGGGCGACATCGGCAACCCCGAAATCCTCGATCAACTGGCATCAATAGCCCCGCTGCACGTGGTCCGCGGGAACAATGATCTGGACGCCCCTTGGGCAGAAAATCTCGCCGACTGCTTATGTTTCGACCTGAACGGATGGCAGACCTTGCTGGTACATGACAGTGCCGATATCCCAGCCGTGCTTGATGCAGGCATAAGGCTGGTGATCACCGGCCACTCGCACAAGCCCCGCATAGAATGGCGCGGCGAACAGCTCTATCTCAATCCCGGCAGCGCGGGACGCCGGCGCTTCAAGCTGCCGGTGACGCTGGCTCTGCTTGAGGTGTTTGAGACCTCAATTGAGCCGCGCCTGGTCTCGCTGCTGGAATGACCTTTCCCTGGGTGCCGCTATATACTCGACAGCCGATTTACCCCCTCAGGCAAGAGACACCCATGGCAAACCACGACCTCACGTTTCTCCCCGATCCTGATCCGGATTCCATCTCCTCGGATGTCGCCGGTTTCGGTGGCCTGCTGGTCTCCACTCAGATCCCCACCCGCGCCAACGGCAGCCTGGAACTGGGCGACATCACCCTGCAGAGCGAATGCACCCTGCAGGCGCTCAAGGTAGCGCTCGAGCACGCCGGCAGTTCCATGGATCGGGTTCTGCATCTGACCATCTACCTCACCGACATGGCCGATCGCGCCGCCTTCAACGAGGTCTACCAGCGCTTCTTCGCCAAGCCCTGGCCGGTTCGGGCCGCCGTTGGCGTGGCCTCCCTGGCAGTTGAAGGCATGCGCGTGGAAGTCACGGCGATGGCGGCCAAGGGCTGAGTCCGCGGACTTGTCCGGCGGTCCCGCTCAACGATCGGGCACCACCGGACGGGTTGGCAAAGACTGCTTCAAGGATGGCGTTTATTGGTCGTCTACGAGGCGCGGCATGAGGCTTTCAAGGGGAATCGAATCCAGCAGTAAGGAGGGAATCCACAGTGTTCGTTGCCCGCTGAACTTGTTGGTCCGCATGGTAGGACGAGCGCACCAGGGGACCGGACGCAACGTTCTTGAAGCCCATCCGCGTACCTTCCTCGGCGAACCAGGCGAACACGTCCGGGTGCACGAAACGCTGGACCGGCAAGTGACTGCGAGACGGTTGCAGGTACTGGCCGAGGGTGAGCATGTCGATATCGTGCTCACGCATGCGCTGCATGACTTCGATGACTTCCTCGTCGGTCTCGCCAAGGCCCAGCATCAGGCCGGATTTGGTGGGTACATGCGGGACCATTAGCTTGAACTTCTGCATTAGATCCAGCGACCACTCGAAATCCGAGCCCGGCCGCGCGGCTTTGTACAAGCGCGGAACGGTCTCAAGATTATGGTTGAACACATCGGGTGGCTCAGTGGCGGTAATCGCCAGGGCGACGTCCATGCGACCACGGTAATCCGGCACCAGGGTTTCCAGCTGCACGCCCGGCGACAGCTTGCGGATTTCGCGCAGGCAATCGACGAAATGCTGGGCGCCGCCGTCGCGCAAGTCGTCGCGGTCCACCGAGGTGATGACCACGTACTTCAGGCGCAGGTCGGCGATGGCCACGGCGAGGTTCATCGGCTCTTCGGTGTCCAGCGGTTTTGGACGGCCGTGGCCCACATCGCAGAACGGGCAACGGCGGGTGCAGATGTCACCCATGATCATGAAAGTCGCCGTGCCACCGGAAAAACATTCGCCGAGGTTCGGGCAGGAGGCTTCTTCACAGACGCTGTGCAGCTTGTGTTTGCGCAGCAGCTGTTTGATCCGGTTGACCTCGGGGGAGATCGGAATGCGTACGCGAATCCAGTCGGGTTTGCGTGGGAACTCATCGGTCGGGATGATCTTCACCGGAATTCGCGCAACCTTTTCTGCACCGCGCAGTTTGACCCCGACTTGCATTTTTACCGGTGCTTTGCCGGTCGATTCCACGAGAGTGCTCATGTACTTTTTCCTTTTGCGCGAGCGGGAGGGCAGGCCCACAACGCGACCTGTAGCAGCTGGCGAAGCCTGCGTTCGGCTGCGCAGCAGTCGTAAAACCTGAGTGCGAGGTTTTTCTGAAACACCGCATTGCCTGATTTCACGACTGCTGCGCAGCCGAACGCAGGCTGCGCCAGCTGCTATGTATGGACTCGCCCCCACGTTCAACCTGCTTTTTGAACACTGCTACCCGGTTGCATCTATGTATGAGGCCTGTTCGAGGAAGCCTTCAACGGCTTCTGGCCAACATTGGGTAAG
>NZ_JAGYGJ010000063.1:0-34007 GCF_019947405.1 Pseudomonas sp. GL-B-26
TTGCAACTTCAACCACTTGCGCTTGCGATCTCTCGTTAGCGGGAGGCGAATTCTACAGCGTTACTCGCTGCTGTCAACACCTCTTTTGTTCCGCTTTCGACCGAGAAGATCGAATCGTCAATCAAGCCAAACCACCCTGCCTGACCGGCTCCTTCTGGGCTTCGATGACCTGAAGCAACTCGCTGTCGAAAACTGCATAACTCATTGTTTACCAAGGAGTTTTCCGTTTCGACTGCGCCGGAAGTGGGGCGAATTATAGACTTCCTGAATCTGCCGTCAACCCTTAATTACGCTTTTCGTGCAGAAGGTGTCTTGTTGGCTATTAATCGTGGGATTCGGCGGGTTACCGGGGGTAGTCGCAACACTAATAGCAATGCACCTATAGAGGCGTAAACCACCCACTCCTTAAGATCAGCGCGCACGATCCACAACATATGCAGCAATCCAAGCCCGAGAACCACATAGGCAAGACGATGTAGTTTCTTCCAGCTAGAACCCAAACGCCGCTGGCTATAGCGATTTGAGGTCACCGCCAAGGCCAACAAACACAGAAACCCAAGCGTCCCGACAATAATGTACGGCCGTTTACGCAACTCGACACCCAACTGCGACCAATCAAAGCCGAGGATGAACGCCGCATACCCACTCAAATGCAAAACCACATAAGCGAAGCACCACAACCCCAGTTGCCGCCGGACAGCAATCCACCCTGCCCAACCGGTAAGCTTCTGCACAGGTGTCATGCTTAACGTAATGAGCAGCAGGACAAGCGTCCCCAGCCCCAACCGGTCAACCAGCACCTTGCCCGGATCAGGCCCCAGCACATCCTCCCAGGCCTGATACAACCAAAGCAGCGGCCAGACCGCAGCAGCTACAAAGACGCCAATTCGCCAAAACGGAAATCGCATTAGTAGTTCTTCCGCAAATCGAGCCCTGTATATAGAGAGGCGACTTCATCCGAGTAGCCATTGAACATCTGCGTGTCCCGCACATTGGGCTTGAACAATCCACTCGGTAAACGCCTCTCACGTGCCTGAGTCCAACGCGGATGGTCGACCGCAGGATTTACGTTCGCATAAAAACCATACTCATCCGAGGCAATGCTCTGCCAGGTGGTTTTCGGCTGCTCACTCACCAGACTGATCCGCACGATGGATTTGATGCTCTTGAAGCCGTATTTCCACGGCACCACCAAACGCAGAGGCGCGCCGTTCTGATTCGGCAACTCCCGCCCGTACATACCCACGGCAAGAATCGCCAACGGGTTCATCGCCTCATCCAGGCGGAGCCCTTCCACATAAGGCCAGTCAATCAAGGCAAAACCGGAGCGTTGCCCGGGCATGCTCTTGGGATCTTCCAGGGTTTCGAAGCGAATGAATTTGGCTTTGGACGTCGGCTCGACTTCCTTGAGCAGGGCCGAGATGGGAAATCCGATCCATGGAATCACCATCGACCAAGCCTCTACACAGCGAAGACGGTAGATGCGCTCCTCCAACTGATAAGGCTTCATGAAGTCTTCCAGTGCGTACCGTCCCGGCTTGCCCACCTCCCCGTCCACCACCACACTCCAAGGCTCGGTTTTCAGCGCGCCGGCGTTGGCGGCTGGATCACCTTTATCGGTGCCGAACTCGTAGAAGTTGTTGTAATGGGTCGCATCCTTGAATGGAGTGATTGCCTCATCCTTGACGTTGACCGCCCCCCACTTGGTAGAAGGAAGTTTTTCGGCAAACCAGGAAGGCGCCTTGCCAGGCTGAACATCCGCATAACGCGCAGCGTCATCCGCAGCCGCCCAACGCGGCAGGCTGCTCACGGCCAAGCCGGCGACGGCGGCACCGAGAACATTGCGACGAGATAGATAGAAGGATTCAGGCGTGACGTCCGACTCATGACAGTCAGACGTTTTGGGGACTTTGATCAGCATGGCAACTCCGCAGCATTGGAGAACAGATGCACCAATAGACTGCGGAGTATGAGGGAAGCTAAGCGTTTTTGTGCCGACGAAGACGTAACAGATATTGAACCGGGCCAGAGGCTGCATAAGCGAGGAAAACCAGCAGCAGGATGCGCGGCGGATCACTGAATACTACGGCAAACACCAACACCACCGCGAGGATGGCCACGAAAGGTACACGCCCTTTCAGATCCAGCTCCTTGAAGCTGTTGTACTTGATGTTGCTGACCATCAGCATGCCGGCGGCAGCGACCATCAGCGCAACCAGGAATGACATCTTCGAACCCTGAATGCCGTAATCACTGAACGCCCAGACAATGCCTGCGACCACACCAGCAGCAGCCGGACTGGCCAGACCGATGAAGTAGCGCTTGTCTGCAGTGCCGACCTGGGTATTGAAACGTGCCAGACGCAACGCCGCGCCAGCTACATAAATGAAGGCAACCATCCAGCCGACCTTACCCATGTCGCCCAAGGCCCAACCGAATGCCAACAATGCCGGAGCAACACCAAAGGCGACCATGTCGGACAGCGAGTCGTACTCGGCACCGAAGGCGCTCTGGGTATTGGTCATACGGGCAACGCGACCATCGAGGCCGTCGAGCACCATCGCGACAAAAATCGCGATCGCTGCAAAAGCAAAATACTTGCTCGCACCAATCGAATCACCGGCACTCAAGGCGCTCTGGGCGCTCATCGAGTTGATGATGGAATAAAACCCTGCGAACAGATTCGCAGTGGTAAACAGATTCGGCAGAAGATAGATACCACGATGCCGGACTTTACGACCTTCAGCGTCATGCCCTTCCTCGATGTGTTCATCAATGGGCAGCAGGCTTTCGGCGTCAGAAGCCTGGTTTGGCTCTTCGGGACGTTCGCTCATGGACATTACCTTGCAACGGGGTGGAAAGTTTGGACAGGTGTCTGGGACGACGGTTCGGCCGCAAACGATGCAGCTTTATACCAGAACCAGTCACCCAAACGAAAAAACGCGGCCTAGGCCGCGTTTTTCGTACAAGTGCGCGACTTAGTTTTTAGCTTTGTCGACGATCTTGTTGGCACCGATCCACGGCATCATGGAGCGCAGTTGCTCGCCGATGATTTCGATACCGTGAGCGGCGTTGTTACGACGCTTGGCGGTCATCGAAGGATAGCCGGTAGCGCCTTCGCTGATGAACATCTTGGCGTATTCGCCGTCCTGAATACGTTTCAGGGCGTTGCGCATGGCCTGACGGGATTCGGCGTTGATCACTTCCGGACCGGTCACGTACTCGCCGTATTCAGCATTGTTGGAGATCGAGTAGTTCATGTTGGCGATACCGCCTTCGTACATGAGGTCAACGATCAGTTTCAGTTCGTGCAGGCATTCGAAGTAGGCCATTTCCGGCGCGTAGCCAGCTTCAACCAGGGTTTCGAAACCGGCTTTAACCAGTTCAACGGTACCGCCGCACAGAACGGCTTGTTCGCCGAACAGGTCGGTTTCAGTCTCGTCCTTGAAGGTGGTTTCGATGATGCCGGTACGACCGCCACCAACGCCAGCAGCGTAGGACAGTGCAACGTTTTTGGCGTTGCCGGAAGCATCCTGGTAGATAGCGATCAGATCAGGAATACCGCCGCCTTTGACGAACTCGGAACGCACGGTGTGGCCCGGAGCTTTCGGCGCGATCATGATCACGTCGAGGTCAGCGCGCGGAACAACCTGGTTGTAGTGGATCGCGAAGCCGTGGGAGAAGGCCAGGGTGGCGCCTTTCTTGATGTTCGGCTCGATTTCGTTCTTGTACAGAGCGGACTGGAACTCGTCCGGGGTCAGGATCATGACCAGGTCGGCAGCCGCAACAGCGGAAGCAACGTCGGTCACTTTCAGGCCGTGAGCTTCGGCTTTGGCAACAGTGGCCGAACCTTTACGCAGACCAACAGTCACGTCAACGCCGGAGTCTTTCAGGTTGCACGCTTGAGCGTGGCCCTGGGAACCGTAACCGATGATGGCAACTTTCTTGCCCTGGATGATCGACAGGTCGCAGTCTTTTTCGTAATAAACTTTCATGAAATTCCCCTATATATCCAGGCCGTTCAGGCCATTCGCTAATTTGGTTTAGATGCTGAGTACTTTGTCGCCGCGGGCAATACCGGTTACGCCGCTGCGGACGGTTTCCAGAATCGAGGCGGTGCCAATGGACTGAATGAAGCTGTCGAGCTTGTCGCTGGTACCGGTCAATTGAACGGTATACACGCTAGCGCTGACGTCAACGATCTGCCCACGATAAATATCGGTAGTGCGTTTGATCTCGGCGCGCTGGGCACCGGTGGCCTTGACCTTGACCAGCATCAGTTCGCGCTCGATGTGAGCACTCTCCGACAGGTCGACCAGTTTGACCACTTCGATCAGCTTGTTCAGGTTCTTGGTGATCTGCTCGATGACTTCATCGTGGCCAACCGTGGTCAGCGTCAGACGCGACAGGGTCGGGTCTTCGGTAGGTGCCACAGTCAGGCTTTCGATGTTGTAGTTGCGCTGCGAGAACAGGCCGACTACACGAGACAGAGCGCCCGGTTCGTTTTCCAGAAGCAAGGAAATAATGTGCCGCATGATTATGTACGCTCCGTCTTGCTCAGCCACATATCGCGCATGGAGCCGTCTTTGATCTGCATCGGGTAGACGTGCTCGCTGGTGTCGACCGAAATGTCGAGCACCACCAAGCGATCCTTCATGGCGAACGCTTCCTCCATCTTCGACTTCAAATCTTTCGAGTCGGTGATGCGCACGCCAACGTGACCATAGGCCTCTGCCAGCTTGACGAAGTCAGGCAGCGATTCCATGTAGGAGTGCGAGTGACGGCTTCCGTAACTCATGTCTTGCCACTGGCGAACCATACCCAAAACGCCGTTGTTCAGGATGACGATTTTCACCGGCAAGCCATATTGCAGACAGGTGGACAGTTCCTGAATGTTCATCTGGATACTGCCTTCGCCCGTCACGCAGACGACGTCGTCATCCGGGAAGCTCAGCTTGATGCCCATGGCCGCCGGAAAACCGAAGCCCATGGTGCCCAGGCCACCGGAGTTGATCCAGCGGTTCGGCTTGTTGAACGTGTAGTACTGCGCCGCAAACATTTGGTGCTGGCCCACGTCGGAGGCAACAAAGGCATCGCCCTTGGTGACTTCGCACAGGGTTTCGATCACGGTCTGCGGTTTGATGACGCTGCCGTCACCCTTGTCGTAAGGGAACAGACCGCGGTCACCGCGCCACTCATCAACTTGCTTCCACCAGCTGGCAACGGACTCCTTGTTCGGGGTCTCGCCGATTTCCTTGAGGATCGCGACCATCTCGGTCAGGACACTTTCGACCGGACCGACGATAGGCACGTCTGCCTTGATGGTCTTGGAAATCGAAGCCGGGTCGATGTCGATGTGAATGATCTTGGCATTCGGGCAGAACTTGGCCGGGCCGTTGATCACGCGGTCATCGAAACGAGCGCCGACTGCAAGGATCACATCGGCATGGTGCATCGCCAGGTTAGCGGTGTAGCTGCCGTGCATGCCGAGCATGCCGATGAACTGACGGTCGGTGCCAGGGTAGGCACCCAGCCCCATCAGGGTATTGGTCACTGGCAGGTTGAGCATCTTCGCCAATTCGGTCAGCGGCGCGGAGCCACCACCGAGAATCACGCCGCCGCCTGCGTACATCACAGGACGCTTGGCCGCCAGGAGCATTTCTGCCGCCTTGCGGATCTGCCCGGAGTGACCGCGAACGGCCGGGCTGTAGGAACGCAGCTTGGCTTTTTTCGGGAAGATGTATTCGAACTTCTCGGCAGGGTTGGTCATGTCTTTCGGGATATCGACAACGACCGGGCCCGGACGACCGGATTGCGCCAGGTAGAACGCTTTCTTCATGACTTCAGGGATTTCCGACGCGTGCTTGATCATGAAGCTGTGCTTCACGATCGGCCGGGAGATACCGATCATGTCGGTTTCCTGGAACGCATCGGTGCCCACCATGTTGCTAGGCACCTGGCCGGAAATGACCACCATCGGAATGGAGTCCATGTAGGCGGTGGCGATACCAGTGATGGCATTGGTTGCGCCAGGACCGGAAGTCACCAGTACCACGCCGGCTTTACCGGTGGCACGGGCATAGCCGTCAGCCATATGGGTAGCCGCTTGTTCGTGACGAACCAGGATGTGGGTCACTTCCGGTTCTTTGAACAGGGCATCGTAAACATGAAGAAGAGCACCACCCGGGTACCCGTAGATATATTTGACGCCTTCGTCACGCAAAAAGCGGACGAGCATCTCACCGCCAGATAAAAGCTCCACGTTGTTCACCTCTAAAACGCCAGAATACCGCCCACATAAAAGAGGACGGGTCTTAATAGGTTTACTTCTCAGCAGAGCATGAGCGACGGTGGTCGCCGACTACGTCAGCACTGACTGAGCAAGTATTGGGATCGTCCCAAGTGTTGCGGGCCTTTCCCACCCAGCGCGAGGTAACGCGTTGCGGGTGTAACAGGTCGGCGCGGATGTGCGCCTCATGATCTGCTGAGCGGGCCTGCTTCTGGCAGTCCCTCTACAGCGGACTTTGGATTCTTCTGTTTCGTCCTCTCCAAGTCAAGTCGTCTATGTGCTTTATTGAACTAAGCACATGAGAAAGCAAGAAAAAACCGCTAAACAGCAACTGTGTTAGCTTCAATTGCGCAACCCAATACAAGGAAATGGCATGCGAACGTTTTTCCTGACCGCCAGCCTGCTGATTGGCATCAGCCCTTTGTGCATGGCCGCTCAGATCTACAAATGGGTCGACGCCCAGGGTGTAACCCACTTTGACGCACAGCCGCCGCAAGGCCAGGAAGCCACCACCGTGGTCACGCCCTCCCCGCCTGCTGGCAACCAGCCCCCGCCGCCACGCAGCGGTGCCATTGGCGATCAACGGGCCATCGACAATAAAGTGAAAAAGCAGGTCGCCGAGCAGCAAGCCCAGCTAAAGGTGTTCTGCGAGCAGGCGCGAACGAACCTGGCTCAACTGCAGAACAATCCGCGAATACGGGAGGATGTCGAAGGCGAGATGCGCCGCCTGACCGACCAGCAACGTCAGGAGCGCATTAGCGAAGCACAGAAACAGATTGCGGAAAACTGCCAGTAGACACCTGTAGGAGCCGAGCAAGCTCGGCTCCTACAACGGATCGGCGTTAGCGGGAGGCGGTGATCAGCAGATCAAACTCTTTGAGCAGCACCTGCAACTGCCGGTCCTTGCCCTGAACATTACGGGCGGCGAAGACCATTTCGGCCATTTCCTGAATTCCCGAAGCGTTTGGCAAGGGCAGATCCTGCTCGAGGATCACCTTCATCCGCGGAAGGAAGATCCATTGCAGCCACTGCTCGAAATCCAGCGTATCGACCGAGAAGGGTTCGACACTGGAAAGCGCTTCGGCGGAGGGCGAGACCTCGTCCCACCACCCCTGAACCCGCAGCTCGCGCTCGATCAACAGCAACTGTTCGGCAATCTTCGGAAAGCGCGCATCCATCACAGCGAAACCTTTGCCTTTTGACGGGCCAATGTTGCGCCAGCGGAATCACCCTGTTTCTCACGCGCCTGAGCGATCAATTCCCACAGGCTGGCCTGAAGTGCCGGACGACCATTGGCGAAGGTCAGGCCACGACGAGCAAACTGCTCGGCTTGTGGCGCATCGCCTTGAGCCATGCGCACCTGAGCCAGACGATAAAGCACTTGCGGCTCACGCGGCGCAACACGCTGGGCGCGCTCGAGACTGGAAGAAGCACCGTTGAGATCACCGCTCGCCTGTTGCTGCTGAGCGGTAGTCAGCAAGGCCAGAACCGGACCGTCCAATTGCTCGTCGGCAGACAAGCCGCCGGAGTTCGCCGAAGGAATCCCGCTCGGCGTCGACGGCATGCTGTAGCTGCCCTGATTGACCGGTGCCGACTGAACCGGCGAAGTATCGATCGGCCCTGGGGTGATCGGGCCTGGTGTGATCGGCGCAGTGCTGATCGGTGCCGACGTCACTGCGCCACCACCTGGCACCATCACGACGACGCCGGTATCACCTTGTGGAATCGCCTGAGTCTGGGCTTGCGCAGGACGTTTAGTCGTCGTCTGACGGAAACCGCCATTCGCCGAAATCCGTTCACTGTTCGAAACGGCGCTACCGGAATCCACAACCGGAATCGAACCGCGTTGTACGGAGGAGCAACCGCTGAGCAAAGCCACGGCGGTAACCGCTGGAATCAACCACTTGTTCACTTGAAACCCTCTTTGCTTAATTCATCCAGCCCTTGACCCAATCCATCACCGTTTCGCCGGAAACAGGGCTTTCGCCACCGCAAGCAGCACCGGGAGGCGGTTCGCTGCCGCGAATATACGGCATCTGCACCGCACCTGGGCAGTTGGCATCAGAGCCTTGCCCGGTACGCGAATCGACCCAGGCCTGAACAATGTTGTCTGGCTGCGGCATGTCCAGCGGCAACGGATCGGCCTTGCGCATGAAACTGGTCCAGACCTGCAGCGCACCGGTGGCACCAGTGAACGGCGTCTTGCCATTATCATCGCGCCCCAGCCAGACCACTGCCAGCAGGTCCTGACTGAAACCGGCGAACCAGCTGTCCCGCGAATCGTTACTGGTACCGGTCTTGCCGGCCAGGGTCAGGGTTTTCGGCAATACGTTGTAAACAGAACTGCCGGTACCTTCACGCATCACCCGCTGCATGGCGCTCTGGATCAGGTAAATGGAGGCCGGATCGAAACGTTGCTGAATCTGGAACGGATAACGCTTGAGCGGTTCGCCTTCAGCGGTCAATACGCTACGGATCCCGCGCATCGGCGTATTGAAGCCACCATTGGCCAGGGTCTGGTACATGGTCGCCACTTCGATCGGGGTCAGACCGCCAGCGCCCAGCAACATCGACGGGAACGCCGGGAATTCACGATTCACGCCGAGACGCGCCAGGGTCTTCAGGACATTCGGCACGCCCACCGCCAACCCGAGACGCGCGGTCGACAGGTTGTAGGAATGCGCCAGGCCCTGATACAGGAACACGGTGCCATGGGAACGGCGATCGTAGTTCTGCGGTTTCCAGACTTGACCGTCCGCACCTTTGACCGAGAAGGAATCGTCCGACAGCCAACTGGTCAATGTGTACTGGCTTGGTTTCTCAAGGGCTGTCAGATAAACCGCCGGTTTGATCAAAGAGCCGATTGGTCGTACAGCATCCAGCGCACGGTTGAAGCCGGCAAAACTGGCCTGACGACTGCCGATCATAGCCTGGACTTCACCGGTTTCCGGGTTGGTCACGACCATGGCCGCTTCAACCTCATCCGAACCCTTGCGCCCGGAGAGTCTCTTGAAGGTGTCGTTGACCGACGCCTCGGCTTTCATCTGCAGGATCGGGTCGAAACTGGTGAAGATCCTCAGACCTTCTTCGGTCAAGTCTTCGTCGCGATAGTCTTCGCGCAGCTGACGCTTGACCAGGTCGAGGAAGCCGGGGAACGAGCTGTCCGCCAGCTTGCCGCGAGTCGTCACACCCAGTGGCATTTTCTTCGCAGCAGCGACCTGATCGGCGGTGGCAACACCTTGTTGCTCAAGTACATCGAGCACGAGATTGCGCCGTTCAAGCGCCCGCTCAGGGTTGCGACGAGGGTTGTAATAGGACGGCCCCTTGACCATGCCCACCAGCATCGCGACTTGATGCAGCTTCAGTTCAGACAACGGCTGCCCGAAGAAAAACTGGCTTGCCAAGCCGAAACCGTGCACCGCGCGCTGCCCATCCTGACCGACGAACACTTCATTGAGGTAAGCCTCAAGAATTTCTCGTTTGTCGTAATGCAGCTCAAGCAACATCGCCATCATGGCTTCGGTGAGTTTACGGGTCAGGCTGCGTTCGCTGGTCAGGTAAAAGTTCTTGACCAATTGTTGCGTCAGCGTACTGCCACCCTGGGTCATCTTGCCGCCAGAGGTGTTGACATAGATAGCTCGGGCAATCGACTTGGGCGACACGCCCCAGTGGCTGTAGAAATCCCGGTCTTCCACAGCGACCAGAGTTTCCAGCAAATACGGCGGAACCTGATCAATTTTGATCAAAATGCGATCTTCGAGATTTTTCGGGTAAATCCCGCCAATCAGTAGCGGTTCCAACCGCACCACAGAGAGTTTCGAACCGTTGGTCGCCGAAAGTTCGGCCACGTAGTCGCCAGAGAAACGCACCCGTACTGGTTGCGCTTGCTCCATGCCTTCATAGAACTGGAAGCCACGGGTATTCAAGTCGACGGTATTGCCGCTGACCGCCGCCGCGCCGGGTCCATTGCTCACGCTTTCGCGTCGATAGCCCAAGGCATCGAGTTCGGTCAGAAAGTCGTCCTTGCTGAGCTTTTGTCCGACGAACAGCTCCAGCGGGCGCGCGTACACCTTGGCCGGAATGGTCCAGCGCTTGCCGGAGAACTTCTCCTGGACGATCGCGTCGAGGTAAACCGCGAACCCGGCCAGCACCACAAGGCCGACCAGACTGAGTTTAAGAGCCCAGCCCAGCCAGGGGCGCAGGCCCTTGGAAGGTGGTTTTTTGGGGGTGCGGGGGGATCGAGTACGAGTCATGGCGGCGGATTATACGCACTTTACTCATACTCAACAGGAGCCCTCCGAGGTTTGCGTCAGACGGACTTGCAGCCATAATGACGGCCGTGAATTTTCCCCAGACTCTGAAGGATCGCCTGTGAGCCAGTCCCTGATCGCTGCCCTGCAAAACCCGGCCCTCTACCCGCATCCCGTAGACGGGTTCCAGGTCATCGAAACCCATATTTCCTGGGTAATCCTCACTGGCCCCTTTGCTTATAAAGTGAAGAAGCCCGTGAATTTTGGCTTCCTGGATTTCACCAACCTCGATGCCCGCAAGCATTTTTGCGGAGAAGAGCTGCGTCTTAACCAGCGCCTGACCAACGATTTGTATCTCGAAGTGTTGCCAATCACCGGCAGCGCCGAGACCCCACAACTGGGTGGCGAGGGTCCGGTCGTCGATTACGCACTGAAAATGCGTCAATTCCCACAGAGCGGGTTACTCAGCACCCTACAAGCCAATGGTGAATTGACCACTGCGCACATCGACGAGATGGCCGCGCAGATCGCCCAATTCCACCTCAGCGCACCGAAAGTGCCTGCCGAACACGACGCCGGCACGCCGGACAGCGTGATGGCGCCGGTACGCCAGAACTTCGAACAGATCCGTCCGTTCCTCAGCGATAAGGCCGATCTGCTGCAACTGGATGCGCTTCAAGCCTGGGCCGAAAGCAGCTTCGAACGCCTCAAGCCACTGTTCGCTCAGCGCAAGGCCGAAGGTTTCATCCGCGAATGCCACGGGGACATCCACCTGGGCAACGCCACCGTGATCGACGGCAAGGTCGTGATCTTCGACTGCATCGAGTTCAACGAACCGTTCCGTTTCACCGACGTTTATGCCGACACTGGCTTCCTCGCGATGGACCTGGAGGACCGCGGCCTGAAGAGCCTGGCGCGTCGTTTCATCAGCCAATACCTGGAACTGACCGGCGATTACCAGGGCCTTGAGTTGCTGAACTTCTATAAAGCCTATCGCGCACTGGTTCGCGCCAAGGTCAGCCTGTTCAGCATGCCGGCCGAGGCCGACCCGGTGCAGCGAGCCACCACCCTGCGCCAGTACCGCAATTACGCCAACCTGGCGGAAAGCTACAGCACCATTCCTTCGCGCTTCATGGCCATCACCCACGGTGTTTCTGCCGTCGGCAAGAGCCACGTGGCCATGCGTCTGGTGGAAGCGTTGGGCGCCATTCGCCTGCGTTCCGATGTAGAGCGCAAACGTCTGTTCGGCGAGCAAACCGTGCCAAACGACCCTCAGGCCGGCATCTATAGCGCCGACGCCAGCGCCGCCACTTACACCCGCCTGCATGAAGTTGCCGCGGTGATCCTGCGTGCTGGTTTCCCGGTGGTGATCGATGCGACTTACCTCAAGCGCGACCAGCGTGACGGCGCAGCGAAAATCGCCGAAGCCACCGGCGCGCCATTCCTGATCCTCGATTGCAATGCGCCGCAAGCAGTGATCGAGAGCTGGCTGGCCCTGCGTCAGGCAGACAAAAAGGACCCGTCCGACGCCAACCTGGCCGTGATCGAAGCCCAGCAAGCCACTCGCGAGGCCCTGACGCCCGAAGAGATTCTCTGCAGCAAACGCGTTCAGACCAATGAAAGCGGAACCCTCGACACAGTCGTTGCACAGATTCGCCAGCGCCTGCCGGGTCTGTAAGAAACTATTTCAGCCGTGAAGCCTTCGTCGGCTTCACGGCTGTCAAATAGTGGCACTATACTGGCGTCATAAAACCAACAGGTGATGTGACATGAGCCAGCCGAAACTTCTCGACACCCCGCTTTATGCGTTATTGCACAAAGACAACATCACAGGTTTCAACAACGAGCGCCCCAAAGACGGACCTATCGACATGGTCGGTGGCGATTTCCGGGGGCTGGACCTGCGTGAACTGAACGCCGACGGCATCGACTTTACCGATGCCTATTTCCGCTCCGCCGACTTGCGCGGCATCGACTTTCGCAACGCCTCCCTGGAAGGCGCGAGCCTGGCTCACGCACAGATCTCCGGCGCCTACTTCCCGCCAGAGCTGAGTGCTGACGAGATCCTGATGTCGATGAATTTCGGTACGCGCCTGCGTTATCGCACCCACTAAATGCGACCTTTAACTGACCCGTTCGGCGCCCCCGCTTTGCGCTGAACGCTGGGCATGGTTTGCCCGAAAACCTGATTCCACCCCCTTCTCTTCCTACCGCACTCGCAGACTTTCACCCAGCTTCGGGACTTCGCTTCTTAGAAGCTTTTGCGTCGAAACCGACCAAACAATCACGCTTTTCCTACTGATGGCTACACTCCTGAGAAGCTCGCCCACGCACCGTTCGGCCGTCGCAAGGAGGCTTGATGAATGATGAACTGCAGCACCTGAAGAATCTTGGCAAGACGTCGGCGCAATGGCTGCATGCCGTGGGCATCCACAGCGCCTCGGACTTGCGTCGCCTGGGAGCGGTGGATGCTTATCGGGCCGTGCGCACGCGCGGGTTTCGGGCGTCCAAGGTGTTGTTGTATGCCATCGAAGGTGCCCTGATGGATGTGCACTGGAACGACATTCCCGCCGAGCGCAAGGACGCCTTGAACAAACAGCTGGAAGCTATCTCGTCACGTCACAAGAACTGAACGGACGCAGCAGCCATGTACCTACTTGGGGAACAACCGGCTTACGCCGACGCGCTGATCAACCAACTGCAACATATTCCCGTCCGGCTGCTGGAAGGTTTGATGCCCTGCGGACCGAGCCTGGAATTTTCAGCCGTCGATGATCTGGCCGTCCTGTTACCCGGCGATCAACTGTTTGTGCTGGACAATGGCCTGCTGCATGGATGCATCGACGAGCGGGCATTGTTCTATCTGCACGAGGGAGATCTGATCGGCTTGCGCCAGGGCACGGAGCTGCCACGCTGCCGCTTTCGCAGCGACAGCCCGCTGGCATTGACGCCTTACCTGCGATCCGAGGTGTTTCAGCATATCTATGCCGACCCGGAGCGTTCAGAGCTGTTCCTTCAATACATGGCCGGTCAGTCCGCCCTGCTGTCCGATGCACTCGCCCGCCTGAAACAACCTGAGTTTCGAAGCACCAATGGTTTTCAGCGCGTGGCCAGTGGCAAAGTGTTGATCCGTCAGGGCGATGAACCGGATCAGGTGTTCGTCATCATTGATGGCCACGCCGAAGCCTTTGTCGACGGGCATAAAGTCGGCGATATACCCAAGGACGAGATTTTCGGCGCCATGGCGGTGTTCACTGGCGAGAAGCGTAACGCCAGCGTGATCACCAGCGAACCCAGCACTGTCATGCTGATCCCCAAGGACCAGTTTCTCAGCCTGACCCAAAGCAATCCGAAGATCGCCCATAGCCTGATTGCGAGCATGGCCCGACATATCGACCTGCTGAATAAGCAGATCATTCTGATGAACTCGCGCAACCGCACAGGCTGAAACCCAATGATTACGGGCGCTTCCAGTGAACGGACAGCGCATTTCAAGTAATTGAGAAATCAGCGGTTGACTTGGTAATGAGAATCGCTATGATTATCACAACTGGTCGCGAGACTGGTCGATATTTGAAAAGCCCTTGGTTCGGACTCTCAGATATCTCCTCATCAGGCTAATCACGGTTATTTGACCCGGCTCTTGCCGGGTCTTTTTTTGCCTGGAGAAAAGTCGTTCGATCACTTGCCAAATTGTTTACGCATTTGCGCGCAGTAATCCTGGGGCGGTGTGGCAGGTGTGTACCAGACGTAATCAGCCATGGCCGGTGTGACCTCGCTACCCTGCTCCGCCAGCATCAACACCATAGGCGCCTGGGGTTCTCCCAGATCAAGCACATGAATCGGCACGCCGACATCCTTGCGCGTATGGTAAGCGCCGGCAAACAGCAGCGAAGGCGCAGGCGCAGCCAGCAAGCGTTCGGCCATCCGTCGGTCACGTTGCTGCTGGACCGCCAGCATCGCCGGCATCTGCGACTTTGGCAGCAGGCCACAGTGGGAGTCGCTGACTTGCTTCAGCAACTCGTCCTTGACTGAAGCAGCGTTGGAGCGCGATCCACTCAATGTCGGGGGATTGGCGTAAACGGCACGGACTTCAAGCGTGTCCAGATTGGCTGCCAGCAGCGGGTATTGCTGGGTCAGGGCAAAACGAACGATCGGCCCGTACAGATTCCAGTCCCAACCCGACTGCCAGGCTAATGCACCGGGCAAATCCGCCGGTGGTGTCGAGGCGTGACGAACATCATCGACACGCGGCTGTTGATCCGGCGTGAGCATTTCCAGCAGCAGACTGCCTTGAGCTCGCCGTTCGCCCAGCGACTGCAATAACCACAACTGCAGTTCATGGTGATCGCGATTGTCATGTTGCTCACCCACGATCAGCCGTGAAGGCGTCTCCAACCGCGCAACCAGTTCCTCTGCCGTGAGGGTCTGACCGCTGCGCAAGTCCCGAATCTCGCCGACAACCGGCGGCGGAGTCGAAACATGCTGACAGGCACTCAGCAACAGCAAGACCAGTATCAAAACCCCACGCATGTTTTCACTCCATAAAAAACTCAGCGGGCGATGATCAGCGGATGCCCACGCTCCGGGTGCCGCTGCACCAGCACTTCCAGCCCGAACACAGCCTTGAGTGGTTCCGGGCGCAACACCTGCTCCGGCGTATCGAGTGCCACAGGGCGCCCGCCTTCGAGCAGCAACAGGCGATCGCAATAGCGCGCTGCCAGGTTCAGATCATGCAGGATCACCAGCACCGCCGCGCCGCGATTGGCGAACTCGCGTACGGCTTGCAACGTGGTGTGCTGATGAAGCGGGTCGAGCATCGACGTTGGTTCATCGAGCAACAACGTTTGCCCCGCTTCGCCCGGCCAGAGCTGCGCCAGAACCCGCGCCAGATGCACCCGCTGACGTTCGCCACCGGACAAGGCCAGATAGCTGCGGCCACTCAAATGCCCGGCATCGGCAGCGTGCAATGCGGCGGCAACAATCTCGTCATCGCGAACCCGGCCGCTTTGATGCGGCAAGCGACCCATGCCGACCACTTCTTCGACACGAAAGGCGAAGTCCAGGGTCGAGACCTGCGGCAATACTGCCAAGCGCTGCGCTCTCAGCGTCCCGGCCCATTGATTCAATTCACGGTCGTCAAGCCAGACACTGCCGTGATCGGCATGCAACTCACCGCACAAGGCGGCGAGCAAGGTGCTTTTACCGGCCCCGTTAGGTCCCAGCACACCGAGGACTTCGCCCGGCTTGAGCTCAAGCGTGATGTCCGTCAGGACAATCTTTCGGCCTCGACGGATTTGCAGATTTTGCGTTCGCAACATCAGGCACGCCCTCTGAGCAATAAATACAGGAAGAACGGCGCACCGATGAAAGCCGTGACGATCCCGATCGGCAATTCAGCCGGCGCCAGGGCCAGTCGCGCCACCAGATCGGCAAACAACAAAAGACTGGCCCCCGCCAATACTGACGCTGGCAACAGCACACGATGATCGGGGCCCGCCAGCAATCGCACCAGATGCGGCACCACCAGCCCCACAAACCCGATCATCCCCGCCGCAGCCACCGCAGCACCTACACCCAACGCCGTGCAAAACACCAATTCGCGCTTGAGCCCTTCGACGTCGATGCCCAGGTGTCCGGCCTCCGACTCCCCCAGCAACAACGCATTCAAGGCCTTGGCCCGCCGCGGCAGCCACAACGCCACGCCGGCACTGATCAGCAGCAACGGCCAAAGTCGCGAATAGCTGGCGCCATTGAGGCTGCCCAGGTTCCAGAACGTCAGGGTGCGCAGCGTCGCGTCATCCGCCAGATAGGTGAACAGCCCCACGGCGGAACCGGCCAGCGCAGTCAACGCAATACCGGCCAGCAGCATGGTCGCGACATTGGTCTGCCCGTTGCGCCGGCCCAGTCGATACACCAACGCGGTCACGCCCAACCCGCCGAGAAACGCGCACAGCGATAACAGATAAGGCCCGAAGGATTCAGGCAGTCCGCCGAATACCGAGCCACCGACAATCGCGATCGCCGCGCCCAATGCCGCACCGCTGGAGACGCCGACCAACCCCGGATCGGCCAGGGGATTTCGAAACAACCCTTGCATCGCCACGCCGGACAGTGCCAATACACCCCCCACGGCCAAACCCAACAAGGTTCGCGGCAAGCGAATCTGCCCGAGGATCAGCTCGGCCTGCTCCAGTCCGTCGGACGCGATCGGCACACCCACCAGCCGCAGGGCTGCACGCAAGGTGTCGAACAACGGCAAGCTTACCGGCCCAAGCGCCAACGACAGCCAGATGGCCAGCAAACACAGCAGGATCAGACCAATAAATAACGCGCGTGGTTTAACCAGGATGGTCATTGGCCGGCCGAACCGGGGTAGAAAGCGTCAGACAGTTTTTTCATCGCCTCGGGTAGCCGCGGCCCCAAGCCCCCCACCAATAAAGTCGGATCAAGCTCCATGACTCGCCCGTCCTTGGCTGCGCGGGTCGAGGACAGGATCGGGTTCTCCTTGAACAACGCCGCACGGGCCGCATCGCCGCTCAGTGCACGATCGGCAAACACCAGCACCTCAGGATCCAGACTGACCAGGGATTCGACAGAAAAGGGTTTGTAGCCGGTATGCGTGGCCAGATTGTGCCCGCCGGCCTGTTGCAGCAACCAATCGGCGGCGGTGTCCTTGCCGGCGATGAGCGGTTTACCGCCCGCGTGGCCAAGCAACAACAGTACGCCCGGCGATTTTTCCTTCAACTGCGCCCGAGTGCCCCGGATCTTTTGTTGATCGAGTTGCTGTTGATAAGTCTGAAACAAGTGTGAGGCCTGATCTTCAGCACCAAGCAACTTGCCCAGACGCTGCAAATTGCCCTGCAAGGTCGGCAGATCCGGCTGGGCCGAGAACAGCTCAACCTGTACGCCCGCACTGCGAACCTGCGAAAGCACCGGTGGCGGTCCCATTTCCTCGGTGCCGACCAGCATCTGCGGGCGTAAGCTCAAAATACCCTCCGCCGACAATTGCCGCTGATACCCGATGCTCGGCAATGCCTTGAGCGATTCCGGGTGCTGGCTGGTGGTGTCGACACCCACCAGCTTCGATTCACCGCCCAGCGTGCTTATCCACTCCGACAAAGCTCCACCGGCACTGACCCAACGTTGTGGCAACTCTGCCGCTGCGGCGTGGTGACTGACGAGAAGTCCGACACAGAGCGCAGCAACGCGGGTACTCAGGCGCATAAACAGCTTCCTTTAAGGGTTTTCCCGGGCATCGAGATGACAGGCCAAGTATCCTCGGCATCTGGCACCTGAACCCGACAGGCAAGGCGGCCATTTGATAATTGTTTGCATTTGAACGTCAAGCTCGGACATATCCAGTCACGAGCCGCAGGACTTGAGGATAGACATGAAGTTTCTTTGTGCAGGCGTTGAACTGGCCGATGCCAGCAGTCGCGGTTTCGACATCGACGGCCAGAAGCTCTTTGCCGTGCGCCGTGACGGTCAGGTTTACGTCTACATCAATCGCTGCCCGCACCGTGGTGTCGGACTGGAATGGAAGCCCGACCAGTTTCTCGACCCCAGCAACAGCCTGATCCAGTGCGCGACCCACGGCGCACTGTTTCTGATCGAAGATGGGGAATGCGTCGCCGGCCCCTGTGCCGGGCAGTCCCTGACTACCGTCGCCTGCCGCGAAGACGAGCAAGGGATCTGGGTCAGTCTTTAACCGTTGAGCAACACGTCCAGACGCCGATCGACCAGCATTTCTTCGTGGGTCAAGTGCACCCCATAGGCCAGCACCTCGACCCCGCACGACACCGCCTCACGCAAGGCTGCGGCGTAGGCCGAATCGATTTCTTCTGCCGGACGCACGGCGTCGATGCCGGTGAGATTGACGCAATACAACTGCACCGCACGAATTCCGTCCCGGGCCAAATGCGCCAATTCGCGCAAATGCTTGGCCCCGCGCTGGGTCACTGCATCAGGAAACGCCGCCAC
Source organism: Pseudomonas sp. GL-B-26 (assembly GCF_019947405.1). Lineage (NCBI taxonomy): Bacteria > Pseudomonadati > Pseudomonadota > Gammaproteobacteria > Pseudomonadales > Pseudomonadaceae > Pseudomonas > Pseudomonas sp. GL-B-26. Next base: position 18,523 of record NZ_JAGYGJ010000063.1, read on the forward strand.
CGAAGAACCATCGAAGCCTAGGGTGACACTTTTGACTTCCACATAAGCCGGCCCACTCGGGTAATCGAGGCGGAAATCGATGCGACTGCTCTCCTGACCGTAGGCCACTTCGCGTTTCAGCTCGGTAAAGCCGTTCAACTCGGTGATGACACCGGCTCGCAGGGCTTCTTCGATCAAGCCATTGGCCCGCCCGGTGTTCACGCAAAACAAGCGCCCTTGCGGGGTTTCGCCGACTTCCCAAGTACCGGGCAACTTGCGCTTGGGGTCGTTGGAACGGCTGAACCAGACCTGCCCGCCCTCAACCTGGCAATTAAGCATCGAACCGGTGTTCGGGCAGTGAATGGTCAGCAACTCGCCGCTGACGGTTTCGATATCGGCGAGAAAACGCTTGTAACGACGAATCAAACGGCCTTCTTCGAGGGGAGGATGAAAACGCATCAGCCTTGCCAGCTCTTCAAGCCGCGCGCAATCCGCTCGACCGCTTCCTGTAGGCGCGGAAGACTTTGGGTGTAGGCAAACCGCACATGGTGGCCAGCCTGAAAACGACCGAAGTCGAGACCCGGAGTAATCGCCACGTGTTCGGTTTCGAGGAAATGTCGGCAAAACGCGAAGGCATCGCCGCCGAACTTGCTGATATCGGCATATAAGTAGAACGCGCCTTCAGGCTCAACGGCGATACCAAAGCCCAACTCTCGCAGGGCTGGCAGCAGGAAATCCCGACGACGGCCAAATTCGGCGCGCCGTTCTTCCAGAATGCTGATCGTGGCCGGTTCGAAGCAGGCCAGAGCAGCGTGCTGAGCCATGCTCGGGGCGCTGATGTAGAGGTTCTGCGCGAGTTTTTCCAGCTCACCGACCGCCGCTTCAGGCGCTACCAGCCAACCCAGTCGCCATCCCGTCATGCCGAAATACTTGGAAAAACTATTCAGCACAAAGGCACTGTCATCGACTTCCAGCACGCTGGCCGCATCAGTGCCATAGGTCAGACCGTGATAGATCTCGTCCACCACCAGATGACCGTGGCGCTCCTTGATCGCGGCAGACAGGCCCGCCAGCTCATCGCGGGTCAGGATCGTCCCGGTCGGGTTGGCTGGCGACGCCACCAGGGCGCCGACGCTGTCTTGGTCCCAATGGCGCGCAATGAGGTCCGGCGTCAATTGATAGCGCACGTCCGGACCTACAGGAACAAGCTGCGCCGCACCTTCCACCAACCGCAGGAAATGCCGGTTGCAGGGATAGCCTGGATCCGCCAGCAGCCAGTGCTTGCCCGGGTCCACCAACAAGGCGCTGGCCAGCAGCAGCGCACCGGAACCGCCAGGCGTGATGAGGATTCGCTGCGGGTCGATGTTCAAACTGTAACGCTGCTGATAAAAGCCGGAAATGGCCTCACGCAACTCGGGAATGCCACGCGCCGCGGTGTAACGGGTCTTCCCCGCCGTCAATGCGGCCTGGCCGGCCTGAATGATCGGCTCGGCGGTGGTGAAGTCGGGTTCGCCGATTTCCAGGTGGATCACGTCGTGGCCAGCGGCTTGCAGTTCATTGGCCCGCGCCAGCAGCGCCATGACATGGAAAGGTTCGATCGCGCGACTGCGGGCACTGTAGGACTGAGCCATTAGCCTTCCTTCAACGGGAAAAAAAAACTGATTCTACCCAAGCACAGGAACGAGCGAGAACCTAAAGCGGTCAGACCGTTATAACGCTGGTCTCAAACGACTCAAGCGAGTGTCTCAGGTTTGACTAAAATCAATAATTGATCAGGTCTCCAGCGCCGCCAGACAAGGCTTTGCAATCATTTGCAAGCACAGCGGGCCACTACCTCGACATCCGGGAGTAGCGCGGTCCGATTTGATCTGGTAAGTTCGCCCGCTTGCAGCCGCAGGGCCGGCAGGTGTCGGTGATGGAGCAATCCTGCGCAATGGATTACAAGAGTAGAGGCGGTCTATTTCATGTCCACCCAAGCAAAGCAACAACAGAACCAGTCGATCAGCGGCTTCGAACCCTACAAAGAAGTGAAGGGCGAGGAGTACATGGGCAAGCCCATGCGCGCTCACTTCACCAAGATCCTGAATAAGTGGAAACAGGACTTGATGCAGGAAGTCGACCGTACTGTTGATCACATGAAAGACGAAGCGGCCAACTTCCCGGACCCGGCAGACCGTGCCAGCCAGGAAGAAGAATTCAGCCTCGAGCTGCGCGCCCGTGACCGCGAGCGCAAGTTGATCAAGAAGATCGACAAGACGCTGCAGCTGATCGAAGACGAAGAATATGGCTGGTGCGAGTCCTGCGGCGTCGAAATCGGCGTCAAGCGACTGGAAGCCCGCCCTACCGCCGACATGTGCGTTGACTGCAAGACCCTGGCGGAAATCAAGGAAAAGCAAGTCGGCAAGTAATCTCGACTTGAACGAAAAACGGAGCGTGCGAACGCTCCGTTTTTGTTTCTGATATTTGCCTCGGCAGAGGCCCTGTGGGAGCGGGCTTGCTCGCGAAAGCGGTGGATCAGCCAACATTGATGTTGCGGCTGATGGCCTCTTCGCGAGCAAGCCCGCTCCCACAGGGTGGTTAGCGCAAGCCCGGAAAAGTAACATTGCCCTTATGACTGCCATCGCTTCCTCCACCTACATCGGGCGCTTCGCCCCCACACCGAGTGGACATCTGCATTTCGGTTCGCTGGTCGCAGCGCTGGCCTCGTACCTCGACGCGCGTTCGGTGGGTGGCCGCTGGCTGATGCGCATGGAAGATCTCGATCCACCACGGGAAGAGCCCGGCGCTCAAGCGGCGATCCTTAAAGCCCTGGAAAGCTACGGTTTCGAGTGGGATGGCGAAATGGTCCGACAGAGTGACCGGCACGATGCCTACGCCGAAGTCCTCAATCGCCTGTTCAACCACGGCCTGGCCTACGCGTGCACCTGTTCACGCAAAACACTTGCGCCCTATCACGGGATTTATCCGGGGCTGTGCCGCAACGCCGGTCATGACACTAAAGATGCGGCGATTCGCCTGCGTGTCCCCGAGCTGGAATATCACTTCATTGATCGCGTGCAAGGCGAATACCGCCAACACCTGGGCCGGGAGGTCGGTGATTTCGTGATCCGCCGCCGCGACGGGCTCTACGCCTATCAACTGGCGGTGGTACTGGATGACGCCTGGCAAGGCATCACCGATATTGTCCGTGGCGCCGACCTGCTCGACTCCACACCGCGCCAGCTCTACCTGCAAGAACTGCTTGGCCTGCCGCAACCGCGCTATCTGCATATCCCGCTGATTACCCAGCCCGATGGCAATAAGCTCGGCAAGTCCTACCGTTCGCCGCCGTTGACCGAAGATCAGGCGACTCCCTTGTTGCTGCGTGCGTTGCGCGCACTGGGGCACAATCCCGATGCCGAACTGGCTTACGCCACCCCACGGGAAGTGTTGAACTGGGGCATCGCCCACTGGGATGCAGTGTTGATCCCGCGCACACTCAACCTGCCCGAAGCACAACTACAGTGATCACACTTGCAGTGGCGCGCCCATCCGTTACCATCGCCGCACGTTTTCGGGCACGCGCATAAAAAAGAGAGGCCGGGATGTACATCTATCGCTTGGTCCTGCTCCTGGTAGTGGGGATTTATCTGTTCTCCCCGGCCATCATGGATTGGTGGATCGACGCCACTGGCGCCTGGTATCGCCCTTATCTGCTCTGGCTGATTCTGATCGTCGTGACCTTCATCCTGCAGAGCCAAAAAGATGCCGATGAGCTTTAGCCTGACCCAGATGATCCTGATCAGCGCCGCGTACCTGGCGGTGCTGTTCGGCGTAGCCTGGGTCAGCGAACGGGGCATGATCCCCCGGGCGATCATTCGCCACCCGCTGACGTACACCCTGTCGCTGGGCGTGTATGCCAGTGCGTGGGCGTTTTACGGCACGGTGGGCCTGGCCTATCAGTATGGCTACGGATTTTTGTCCAGCTATCTAGGCGTCTCCGGCGCCTTTCTGCTGGCACCGGTGCTTTTGTATCCGATCCTGAAAATCACCCGCACTTATCAACTCTCGTCTCTGGCCGACCTGTTCGCGTTTCGTTTCCGCAGCACCTGGGCCGGTGCACTGACGACAATTTTCATGCTGATCGGCGTGTTGCCGTTGCTGGCGTTGCAGATTCAGGCGGTGGCCGACTCCATCGGCATCCTCACCCGCGAGCCGGTGCAACATCGCGTGGCCCTGAGCTTCTGCGCACTGATTACGCTGTTCACGATTTTCTTTGGCTCGCGCCACATCGCCACCCGCGAGAAACACGAAGGCCTGGTGTTCGCGATTGCTTTCGAGTCGGTGATCAAACTGATCGCCATCGGCGGTGTTGGCCTCTATGCGCTGTACGGCGTGTTCGATGGCCCGCAACAGCTGGAACTGTGGCTGCTGCAAAACCAGACTGCCCTCGCCGCCCTGCACACGCCATTGCAGGAAGGCCCATGGCGCACGTTGCTGCTGGTGTTCTTCGCCTCGGCGATCGTGATGCCGCACATGTACCACATGACATTTACCGAAAACCTCAACCCGCGCTCATTGGTGAGTGCGAGCTGGGGCTTGCCGCTGTTCCTGCTGTTGATGAGCCTGGCGGTACCGTTGATTCTCTGGGCCGGACTGAAACTCGGCGCCACCACCAACCCGGAATACTTCACGCTGGGTATCGGCATCGCCGCCAACAACAAGGCCCTGGCGCTATTGGCCTATGTCGGTGGATTGTCGGCGGCCAGCGGGTTGATCATTGTCACCACCCTGGCGCTGTCCGGGATGGCGCTGAACCACTTGGTGCTACCGCTCTATCAGCCGCCGGCCGAAGGCAATATCTACCGCTGGCTGAAGTGGACCCGCCGGGCGCTGATCGTCGCGATCATCATGGCCGGTTACGGTTTCTACCTGCTGCTGGGCGCGGAACAGGATCTGGCGAATCTGGGCATCGTCGCCTTCGTCGCCACCCTGCAATTCCTGCCGGGCGTACTGTCGGTACTGTACTGGCCGACCGCCAACCGCCGCGGTTTCATCGCCGGTTTGCTCGCGGGGATTCTGGTGTGGCTGGTGACCATGCTGCTGCCACTGGTCGGCAATCTGCAGGGCTTCTACATACCGCTGCTGAACATGATCTACGTGCTGGACGACACCAGCTGGCACATGGCGGCGATCGCCTCGCTGGCGGCCAACGTGCTGATGTTCACCCTGATCTCGCTGTTCACCAACGCCAGCAGCGAAGAGGCCAGCGCCGCCGAAGCCTGCGCCGTGGACAACGTGCGCCGGCCGCAACGCCGCGAACTGCACGCCGCCTCCCCTCAGGAATTCGCCACACAGCTTGCAAAACCATTGGGCGCGAAAGCGGCGCAAAAAGAAGTCGAACAGGCCCTGCGCGACCTCTATCTGCCTTTCGATGAGCGCCGGCCTTATGCCTTGCGCCGCTTGCGCGACCGTATCGAAGCCAACCTCTCCGGCCTGATGGGGCCGAGCGTGGCTCAGGACATGGTCGAAACATTCCTGCCTTATAAGGCCGGCGGCGAAAACTACGTCACCGAAGACATCCACTTCATCGAAAGTCGCCTCGAGGATTACCACTCGCGCCTGACCGGGCTTGCCGCCGAACTCGATGCCCTGCGCCGCTATCACCGCCAGACCCTGCAGGAATTGCCGATGGGCGTTTGCTCGCTGGCCAAGGATCAGGAAATCCTCATGTGGAACAAGGCCATGGAGGAGCTGACCGGGATTGCCGCACAGCGTGTGGTCGGTTCGCGGCTGAGCACTATTGCCGATCCCTGGAAAGAGCTGCTGCAAGGCTTCATCAATCTGCCGGACGAGCATTTGCACAAACAGCACCTGGCGCTCGACGGCCAGACCCGCTGGCTGAACCTGCACAAAGCCGCGATCGATGAACCGCTTGCGCCCGGCAACAGTGGCCTGGTGCTGCTGGTGGAAGACTTGACCGAAACCCAGATGCTTGAAGACAAACTGGTGCACTCCGAGCGCCTGGCCAGCATCGGCCGACTCGCCGCCGGCGTGGCCCATGAAATTGGCAACCCGATCACCGGCATCGCCTGCCTGGCGCAGAACCTGCGAGAAGAGCGCGAAGACGATGGCGAGCTGAAGGAAATCAGCGGGCAGATCCTGGAGCAGACCAAACGCGTGTCGCGCATCGTTCAGTCGCTGATGAGCTTCGCCCACGCTGGCAGTCATCAGCACAGCGACGAGCCCGTCTGTCTGGCCGAAGTGGCTCAGGATGCCATCGGTTTGCTGGCCCTGAACCGACGCAATTTCGAAGTGCAGTTCTACAACCTGTGCGATCCCGATCACTGGGTCGAAGGCGACCCGCAGCGGCTTGCACAAGTACTGATCAACCTGCTCTCAAACGCCCGCGACGCCTCGCCTCCCGGCAGCGCGGTGCGGGTCAAAAGCGAAGCCGGCGAACACACGGTCGATTTGATCGTGGAAGACGAAGGCAGCGGTATTCCGAAGAACATCATGGATAGATTGTTCGAACCTTTCTTCACCACCAAGGATCCTGGCGAAGGCACCGGTCTGGGCCTTGCACTGGTCTATTCCATCGTTGAAGAGCATTATGGACAAATCACCATCGACAGCCCGGCTGATGTTCAAAGCCAACGCGGCACCCGTATCCGGGTGACCTTGCCGCGTCATGTCGAAGCGACGTCCGCTGTGAACTGAGACCGTCGAGAGTATCGAATCAATGCCGCACATTTTGATCGTCGAAGACGAAACAATTATCCGCTCCGCCTTGCGCCGCCTGCTGGAACGTAACCAGTACCAGGTCAGCGAAGCCGGTTCAGTGCAGGAAGCACAAGAACGCTTCACCATTCCCACGTTCGACCTGATCGTCAGCGACCTGCGTCTGCCTGGCGCGCCTGGCACCGAGTTGATCAAACTCGGCCAGGGCACTCCGGTGCTGATCATGACCAGCTACGCCAGCCTGCGTTCGGCGGTCGACTCGATGAAGATGGGTGCGGTGGATTACATCGCCAAGCCTTTCGATCATGACGAAATGCTCCAGGCTGTCGCGCGAATCCTGCGTGACCGGCAATCGGTGCAAGCCAGCGGCGAACCTGCCGTCGGCAAAGCCGGCAACGGCGCCGCGAAACCGGGCGCCAGCAACAACAACGGCGAAATCGGCATCATCGGCTCCTGCCCGCCGATGCAGGATCTGTACAGCAAGATCCGCAAAGTCGCGCCAACCGACTCCAATGTCTTGATTCAGGGCGAATCCGGCACCGGTAAAGAACTGGTGGCGCGTGCCCTGCACAACCTGTCCAAACGTGCCAAGGCGCCGATGATTTCGGTGAACTGCGCGGCCATTCCGGAAAGCCTGATCGAGTCCGAACTGTTCGGCCACGAAAAAGGCGCGTTCACTGGCGCCAGCGCCGGGCGTGCCGGCCTGGTAGAAGCCGCGGACGGCGGCACCTTGTTCCTCGACGAAATCGGCGAACTGCCACTGGAAGCCCAGGCCCGCCTGCTGCGCGTGCTGCAGGAAGGTGAAATTCGTCGTGTGGGTTCGGTGCAGTCACAGAAAGTCGATGTACGCCTGATCGCCGCGACTCACCGGGACCTCAAGAGCCTGGCGAAGATCGGCCAGTTCCGTGAAGACTTGTATTACCGCCTTCACGTGATCGCCCTGAAACTGCCGGCCCTGCGCGAACGTGGCGCCGACGTCAACGAAATTGCCAATGCGTTCCTGGCGCGACAGAGCGCGCGGGTCAACCGCACCGACCTGAAGTTCGCCCCGGATGCCGAGCAGGCGATTCGTCATTACTCCTGGCCGGGTAACGTTCGGGAGCTGGAAAACGCCGTAGAACGTGCGGTCATCCTGTGCGAGAGCCCGGAGATTTCCGCTGAGCTGCTGGGGATCGACATCGAACTGAGCGATCTGGACGATGACGATTTCATCGGCCTGCCCCCACAACAGGGCAGCGCCACCGGTAACAATAGCCATGAGCCTACCGAAGACCTGTCACTGGAAGACTACTTCCAGCACTTCGTTCTCGAGCATCAGGACCACATGACCGAAACCGAGTTGGCGCGCAAACTCGGTGTCAGTCGCAAATGCCTGTGGGAACGCCGTCAGCGCCTGGGCATTCCGCGACGCAAGACCGGAGTGGCCAGCGAGAGCTGAACGTCACCTGTCTGATGCGCAGGTAACACGTGACAGGGTGAAAAAACTGTTACCTCACCTTTTTCACGTAACAGAAGCCGGGGCTTACGGTAACGAAGCCCCGGCTTTTTTTGGCCTCTGAAAACCTCATCAGTCGGCCTAACCCCTTGTTTTGCTAGGCTTCGCAAAAGTTGGCACGCACCCTGCTATATGTTTAGTACAAGAACAATAACAAGCAATGCACAAGACAATAAAAATAAGACGTATCGACTCACGCACAATAAAAACAAGACGGCGAGAGGCGCAGCTAACTGATTCTTTTGGAGAGGCGTTGTATTTGGGGCTTGCCCCACGACCAGGCCGAGAACAATAAAAACTGTCACAAGACAGAGCCTGCACTGGTTGGATCGCAAGATCACTGCAACACAGCGACCAAAGCAATCCGTTTGCTCTTGGCTCCCGATTGGGAGGGTCATGAAGGAAAAACTTCATGACGAGGGCACTTAACAAAAACAAAAAGCCCGAATCAAAAATAAAAATAGAGCATGCAACTACTTTCTTGGGGAGCTTCGGCTCCCCTTGTAGTTTCTGGCGTTTAGACCTTGTAGCGGCACTTTGTAGCAGCTATCGAGCAACGCGAGGCTGCGATCGACTGCGGAGCAGTCGCAATACAGGCAACCGGTTTCTTCTGACACACCGCAATCTCAGGTTTTACGACGGCTTCGCCGCCGAACGCAGCCTCGCGCTGCTCGGCAGCTGCTACATGTCCAAGCGTACAAACCCCTGCTTAAAGCGCTTGCGCAGCTTCCTACACCATCCCCCGACTAAATGCTAGAATCCCCGCCCATCATGCGGTCATTCTTCGTTTTGGCCGAACATTCCTTCAAACAGTGCATCCCATGCTGAAGAAGCTGTTCCAGTCATTCCGTTCTCCCAAGCGTCATACGCAACACATTCGCAGTACGCCTGAAGTGCTCAACAGCGGCCAACATTCGCTGCAAAAGGCCCAATTCAGTCGCTACGCGGTGAACATCGTCGAACGCCTGCAGAACGCCGGTTATCAGGCTTACCTGGTCGGCGGCTGTGTGCGTGACATGCTGCTCGGCATCACGCCAAAAGATTTCGACGTCGCCACCAGTGCCACGCCAGAACAGGTGCGGGCCGAATTCCGCAACGCGCGGATCATCGGTCGTCGCTTCAAGCTGGTGCACATTCACTTTGGCCGCGAAATCATTGAAGTCGCGACCTTCCGCGCCAATCACCCGCAAAACGATGAAGAGGAAGACAGCAACCAGTCCTCGCGCAACGAGAGCGGGCGCATCCTGCGCGATAACGTCTACGGCACGCTGGAAGAAGACGCGCAACGCCGCGACTTCACCATCAACGCCTTGTATTACGATCCGGTCAGCGAGCGCATCCTCGACTACGCCAACGGCGTACACGACATCCGCAATCACCTGATCCGCCTGATCGGCGACCCGAAGCAACGCTACCAGGAAGATCCGGTACGGATGCTGCGAGCCGTGCGTTTCGCCGCCAAGCTGAATTTCGGCATCGAAAAACACAGCGCCGCGCCAATCCGTGAACTGGCGCCGATGCTGCGCGAGATTCCATCGGCCCGCCTGTTCGAAGAAGTGCTCAAGCTGTTCCTCTCCGGCCATGCCGCGGACACCTTCGAGATGCTGGTCGACCTGCAGCTGTTCGATCCGCTGTTCCCGGCCAGTGCCGAGGCGCTGGAATACAACCCGACGTACACCCACACGCTGATCAGCGACGCGTTGATCAACACCGATCTGCGGATCAAACAGAACAAACCGGTGACCCCGGCGTTCCTGTTTGCGGCCCTGCTTTGGCCTGCCCTGCCGGCCCGTGTGTTGCGCCTGCAAGAGCGTGGCATGCCGCCGATTCCGGCGATGCAGGAAGCGGCTCATGAACTGATCGCCGAACAGTGCCAGCGCATCGCGATTCCGAAGCGCTTTACCATGCCGATCCGCGAGATCTGGGACATGCAGGAGCGTCTGCCACGCCGTAGCGGCAAGCGCGCCGACCTGTTGCTGGACAACCCACGGTTCCGTGCCGGTTACGACTTTCTGCTGCTGCGCGAAAGCGCTGGCGAGCAGACTGATGGCCTGGGCGAATGGTGGACGGATTATCAGGACGCCAACGACAGCGAACGTCGCGACATGATCCGCGACCTCAGCGGCAAGGATGACGGCACTGGCGCTCCCCGCAAGCGTCGCCGCAGCGGTGGCGCCAAGCGCAAACGCACCGCCGGCGCACCGAGCGCCACGGGCGAGTAATCCATGGAACGCATCTACATCGGCATGGGCAGCAATCTGGCTGACCCCGCCGAACAATTGCGCTGCGCCGTCGACGCCCTGGCGCAGTTGCCGCAGACCGAACTGATCGGGGTTTCCGGGTTTTATCAGAGCGACTCGCTGCTGCCCGGCCAACCGCGTTATACCAACGCGGTTGCCGCCCTCGACAGCACGCTCCCGCCACTGGAGCTGCTTGATGCGTTGCAAGGCATCGAGAACGGACAGGGCCGCGAGCGCCTTGAACGTTGGGGGCCGCGAACGCTGGATCTCGACATCGTACTGTTCGGTGATCGACTGATCGATGAACCTCGCCTCAAGGTGCCTCACTACCATATGCAGGAACGAGCTTTCGTTCTCTATCCACTGGCCGAACTGGCGCCTGCGGATTTGCGTCTGGCCGATGGCCGCAGCCTGAGTGATTTGCTCGCTGCCTGCCCGTTCGTCGGGTTGGAACGACTGACCACGAATTGACACAAAACCAATGTGGGAGCGGGCTTGCTCGCGAATGCGGTGTGCCATTCAGCATCAACGTTGACTGACACACCGCATTCGCGAGCAAGCCCGCTCCCACATTGGTTTTGTGTCGAACATGAGATCGGTAGTTGCTGAATCGCATCAGTTACCCCGGTAACACCCCACACGTAACAATGCGGTAACACACACAATTGACTTCCCGAGTTCTCCTCACGACTATAGGCGTCCCGCTGCCGCCGACACGGCGTTGAAGGGCGCAATCCAGGCCTTAAAAGCACGACAACAGACCGTGCGCCTGTATTTAACGAAGAATCACGCGCGTTACTCGCAGTAGTTTCCACAGCGCCTGAATGAGGAACTTTTCATGCCAGCCATCACCCTGACCACTCTGCAAGGTCTCAAGCAAAAAGGTGAAAAGATCACCATGCTGACCTGCTATGACGCGACCTTCGCCCACGCCTGCAATGAGGCTGGTGTCGAAGTGCTGCTGGTGGGCGACTCCCTTGGCATGGTTTTGCAAGGTCACGACAGCACCTTGCCGGTCACCACCGCTGAAATGGCTTACCACGTGGCGTGCGTCAAACGCGGTAACACCGATGCGTTGATCCTCGCCGACCTGCCCTTCATGGCCTACGCCACCACCGAACAAGCCATGACCAACAGTGCCCTGTTGATGCAGGCGGGTGCGCACATGGTCAAGGTTGAAGGTGCGCTGTGGCTGGCGGACTCGATCCGTCTGCTGGCCGAGCGCGGTATCCCGGTGTGCGCGCACATGGGGCTGACACCGCAATCGGTGAATATCCTCGGCGGTTACAAAGTCCAGGGTCGCAACGAAAACCAGGCGCGGCAGATGCGTGCCGATGCGATCGCCCTGGAACAGGCCGGCGCGTCGATGTTATTGCTCGAATGCGTACCGAGCGAACTGGCCGAAGAGATCACCCAGGCGGTAAAAATCCCGGTGATCGGCATCGGTGCCGGCAGTGGCACCGACGGCCAAGTACTGGTTCTGCACGACATGCTCGGCCTGTCGATCACTGGCCGTGTGCCGAAGTTCGTAAAGAACTTCATGGCCGGGCAACAAAACATTCAAGCGGCGCTCGGTGCGTACGTCACTGAAGTCAAAGCGGCGACTTTCCCTGGTATCGAACACGGATTCTCTGCATGAACACCGTAAAAACCGTACGCGAATTGCGGGCCGCCGTGGCCCGTGCCCGCAGTGAAGGCAAGCGCATCGGCTTCGTGCCGACCATGGGCAACCTGCATAGCGGTCATGTGGCACTGGTGACCAAAGCCACCCAACGGGTGGATTTCGTGGTCGCGAGCATTTTCGTCAACCCGCTGCAGTTCGGCGCCGGCGAAGACCTCGACAAGTACCCGCGCACCCTCGCAGCCGATCAGGAGAAACTGCTCCAGGCCGGTTGCCACTTGCTGTTCGCGCCGACCGTTGAAGAAATGTACCCCGACGGCATGGTCGGCCAGACCCGCGTCAGCGTTCCGCAACTCTCCGAAGGCCTCTGCGGCGCCAGCCGTCCCGGGCATTTCGAAGGTGTGGCGACGGTGGTCACCAAGCTGTTCAACATGGTTCAGCCGGACCTGGCGATCTTCGGCCAGAAAGACTTCCAGCAACTGGCGGTAATCCGCGCCCTGGTGCATGACCTGAACATGCCGATCCAGATCATCGGCGAACCGACGGTACGTGCAGCCGATGGCCTGGCGCTGTCGTCGCGCAATGGTTTCCTCAGCGAAGAACAGCGGGCCGTTGCGCCGGTTGTGTATCGCGGTTTGAGCCAGATTGCCGACGCGATCAAACAGGGCGAACGGGATTTCCCGGCGTTGATCGGTGCGCAGATCAAGCAGCTTGAAGCCGCTGGTTTGCGTCCTGACTATCTGGAAATTCGTCATGCGCTGACCTTGCGCCCGGCGACTGCGCAAGATCGGGATCTGGTGATTCTGGTGGCAGCGTTCCTGGGCACTACGCGGTTGATCGATAACCTGCACCTGAACCTCGACGCATCCGCCTGAACGCTGCAATACCCCTGTGGGAGCGGGCTTGCTCGCGAATGCGGTGGATCAGTAGGCATCAATGCTGAATGACACACCGCTTTCGCGAGCAAGCCCGCTCCCACATTGGGTCGGCGGTGACTCCAAACACCGTATTGCTGGCCCTCAAGCCTTTGGGCACAATGCCCGCCGTTCGATTCCGACCCGGGGAAACACTCATGCACGCCATCATGCTCAAGGCCAAGCTGCATCGCGCCGAAGTCACCCACGCTGTACTCGATTACGAAGGTTCTTGCGCCATTGACGGCGAATGGTTGGATCTGTCTGGCATCCGTGAGTATGAACAGATCCAGATCTACAACGTCGACAATGGTGAACGCTTCACCACCTACGCGATTCGTGGCGAAGAAGGTTCGCGCATGATCTCGGTCAACGGTGCCGCGGCGCACAAGGCCAAGGTCGGTGATCGCGTGATCATCTGCGCATATGCCCACTACAGCGAAGCCGAGCTGCTCAACTTCAAGCCACGCATGCTCTACATGGCGCCGGGTAATGAACTGAGCCATACCAGCAATGCCATTCCGGTTCAGGTCGCCTGATCCAGTCTTAGCCCCTCCCCCTTCCGTTTGTCGGACCGTTCCCTGCTCGATGTATAAAAAAGTACCGGGAACGGGTCAGACAAAGTCAAGACAGATCGCAGCGCGAGGTTTACTGTATTCGCCCTGTGTCATGAAATCGTGTCGACGCAGTTGACCGGACGCCCACCCACAGCGCTCCGGTACTTTTAGTGTTCAAAAGGCCGTTCAAGTAAAAAGGAAACCCGCAGCGATGGCGTATTACCGCACCCCTCAAGACGTTACCGCTCTGCCCGCCTGGCAAGCGTTGAATGACCACCGCCAAGCCATGCAAGATTTCAGCATGCGCGAAGCCTTTAATGCCGATCCGCAGCGTTTTACCCAATTCACCCTCAGCAGCTGCGGCCTGTTTCTCGACTACTCGAAGAACCTGATCAACGCTCAGACCCGCGATCTGCTGGTGGGCCTGGCCAACGAAGTCGACCTCCAGGGCGCGATCAAAGCGCTGTTCGAAGGCGAAATCGTCAACTCCTCCGAAGGTCGTCCGGCCTTGCACACCGCCCTGCGCCGTCCGGTCGGCGACAAGCTGAAGGTCAACGGCGTCAACGTGATGCCGGAAGTGCACAAGGTCCTGAACCAGATCACCGACCTCGTGGGCCGTATCCACGACGGTTTGTGGCGTGGTTACTCCGAGAAGCCGATCACTGACGTGGTGAACATCGGCATCGGTGGCTCGTTCCTCGGCCCGGAGCTGGTCTCCGAAGCGCTGCTGTCCTACGCCCAGAAAGGCGTGCGCTGCCATTACCTGGCGAACATCGACGGCAGTGAGTTCCACGAACTGACCATGAAATTGCGCGCAGAAACCACGCTGTTCATCGTTTCGTCGAAATCTTTCAACACCCTCGAAACCCTGAAGAATGCCCAGGCCGCACGCGCCTGGTACCTGGCTCAGGGTGGTTCTGAAGCCGAGCTGTATCGTCACTTCATCGCCGTCTCCAGCAACAATGCAGCGGCTGTGGCATTCGGGATCCGCGAAGAAAACATCTTCCCGATGTGGGACTGGGTTGGCGGCCGTTACTCGCTGTGGTCGGCCATCGGTTTGCCAATCGCGCTGGCCATCGGCATGTCGAACTTCAAGGAACTGCTGTCCGGTGCCTACACCATGGACCAGCATTTCCAGAGCGCACCGTTCGATCAGAACATGCCGGTGCTGCTGGCCCTGCTCGGCGTGTGGTACGGAAATTTCTGGGGCGCGCAAAGCCACGCGATCCTGCCGTACGACCACTACCTGCGCAACATCACCAAGCATTTGCAACAGCTGGATATGGAATCCAACGGCAAGAGCGTGCGTCAGGACGGCACTCCGGTCTCCACTGACACCGGCCCGGTGATCTGGGGTGGCGTGGGCTGCAACGGTCAGCATGCGTATCACCAGTTGCTGCACCAGGGCACTCAACTGATCCCGGCCGACTTCATCGTGCCGATCGTCAGCTTCAACCCGGTGTCCGACCACCACCAGTGGCTGTACGCCAACTGCCTGTCGCAAAGCCAGGCGCTGATGCTGGGCAAGACCCTTGCCGAGGCCGAAGCCGAGTTGCGCGACAAAGGCATGAGCGAAGAAGAGGTGCAAAAAATCGCGCCTCACAAGGTGATCCCGGGCAACCGTCCGAGCAATACGTTGGTGGTCGAACGCATCAGCCCGCGTCGTCTAGGCGCATTGGTGGCGATGTACGAACACAAAGTCTTCGTGCAAAGCGTGATCTGGGGCATCAACGCCTTCGACCAGTGGGGCGTGGAGCTGGGTAAAGAGTTGGGCAAAGGCGTCTACAACCGCCTGGTCGGCAGCGAAGAAACCCCGGCTGACGATGCTTCGACCCAAGGCCTGATCAACTACTTCCGCGGCCGTCACCGCGGCTAACCCTGTGGGAGCGGGCTTGCTCGCGAAGGCAGTTTGTCATTCAGCATTTATGTCGACTGACCCACCGCCTTCGCGAGCAAGCC
>NZ_JAGYGJ010000064.1:0-33299 GCF_019947405.1 Pseudomonas sp. GL-B-26
CGGTGTGTCAGTCAGCATAAAAGTTGATTGTTACACCGCATTCGCGAGCAAGCCCGCTCCCACAGGTTTTGAGTACGGTCAGAAAGACCGTATATCACGCCAAGCCCTGCAAAATGGCGGTTATCTTAAAGCAAAACGGCGGCCATTGGCCGCCGTTTAGTGCATCTGGAACGATTTAGACCGCCGGTGCCGTCTCGCCCTCGACCGAAGGTTTCGGCAGCGAAGACAAGAACGCCATGATCAGCGCCGCCAGGTACGGCAGCGACTGCACGAGCAACATCGTCACCCAGAAGCGCATGTCGTTGCTCGGCAGGCCGTTCACCAGGAAAATCCCCAGCGCCGCGCTCCACAACAGCAGCATGATGAACATTTCTTCGCGAGCTTCCGAAATCGCCACCCAGAAGCCGTGGTTATCGGCGTTTTTCGGGGTGCGGAAGAACGGAATGCTGCTGGTGAAGAAGCCGTACAGCACCGCTTTGGCGATGGTGTGCGACAACGCCAGCCCTGCCAATGCCGCGCAGAACGCATCCTTCAGGTTGACCCCGACCGCACGGCGGTAGAGGAAGATGATCTTGCCCACCTTGAACACGAACAGCGCCAATGGCGGGATTGCGAAAATCAGCAACGGTGGATCGACCCGCTGCGGCACGATGATCATCGCGGACGACCACAACAGGGCGCCGACGGTGAAGAAGATGTTCATGCCATCCGCCACCCACGGCAACCAGCCCGCGAGGAAGTGGTAACGCTGGCCACGGGTCAGCTCGGTGTCCTTGCCGCGCAACAAACTGGCGGTGTGACGCTTGATGATCTGAATCGCACCATAAGCCCAGCGGAAACGCTGCTTCTTGAAGTCGATAAAGGTATCGGGCATCAGGCCTTTGCCGTAGCTGGTGTGGTAATACGCCGCTGACAAGCCTTTTTCGAATACGCGCAGACCCAACTCGGCGTCTTCACAGATGCACCAGTCAGCCCAGCCCAGTTCCTCGAGTACCGAGCGACGGGTCATGGTCATGGTGCCGTGCTGGATGATCGCATCACGGTCGTTACGGGTGACCATGCCGATGTGGAAGAAACCTTTGTATTCCGCGTAGCAGAGCTTCTTGAAGGTGCTTTCGTTCTGGTCGCGGTAATCCTGCGGCGACTGCACCACCGCGATTTTCGGATCGGCGAAGTGCGGCACCATGTGCTTGAGCCAGTTCGGGTCGACGCAGTAGTCCGAGTCAATCACCGCAATCACTTCGGCATCCTTGGCGGTGTGCGGAATCAGGTAGTTCAGCGCGCCACCCTTGAAGCCGGCCAATGGCGCGACGTGGAAAAACTTGAAGCGCGGACCGAGGGTTTCGCAATAGTCGCGCACCGGTTCCCAGACCGCCGGGTCCTTGGTGTTGTTGTCGATGATCAGGACTTCGAAGTCCGGATAGTCGAGGTTCGCCAGGGCGTTGAGGGTCTGTTTGACCATCTCCGGTGGCTCGTTGTAGCAAGGTACGTGAATCGAGACTTTCGGTCGGTAGTCCGAATCGCCCACTACTGGCAGGAATTCACGCCGGCGTTTGTGGGTCCAGGCCGCTTCGGCCAGCTCATGGGCCTCGGTCAGCAGAACGATAAACACCCCGAGTGCACCGAGGGCGAGCAGGAAGCCCACCGTCAGGCTGAACCAGGTGCTGTATTGCTGACTGTAGTCGTAACCGATCCACACCAGCACCGAACCACAGAGGAACGCGATGAAGGTCAGGAAGGTGCGACCACGTTGACGCAGGGCCGAGCCGTCGATCATCAGCAGGGTCAGGGACAGCAGTGCTAGCACTACGGAGCCGATAGCCAGCACGCGCCATTGCGGGATCGCGACGACCGGGCCTTCGAAGTTGAATTTCTGCTGGCGTGCGGCGTTGAACACGCCCCAGTAAGCGCCCACGGAACCTTCGTCACTGGCCTTCCACGGTTGGTCGAAGGCTTCGATCACGAAGTAGTTGAAGCCCTGGCGATTGAGCTTGTTGACCAACGTCCGCAGATAAATCGCCTGGTCTGCCGGCGACGCGTCGGCGCCACCGCGCATACGGCCGTTGCTCGGCCAGCCGACTTCCGACAGCAGCAGCGGTTTTTTCGGGAACATCTTTTTCAGATCCCGGGCGCGGTCGAGAACGAACTGCCCGGACTGCTCCATCGGAACATGTTCCCAGTACGGCAGGACGTGGGCGGCGATCAGGTCGACGTGCTTGGCCAGGCTCGGGTTTTCTTCCCAGACGTGCCATTGCTCGGAAGTCGTCACCGGTACTTTCACTGCCGCGCGGACGCGATCAAGGATCACGCTCAGTTCGGCGGCGGTAATTTCCTTACGGAAGATCGCCTCGTTACCGACTACGACGCGAACCACGCTGCGGGAGGTATTGGCCAGGTCAATGGCGCGCAGGATTTCACGCTCGTTGCGCGCAAGATCCGGGCTGATCCAGATACCCAGCGTCACGCGCAAACCGAATTCTTCGGCGAGCTTGGGAATATCACCCAGGCTGCCATCGACCGAGTAAGTACGGATGTTGTCCGTCAACTTGCTCATGATCTCCAGATCGCGACGCATTTCATCGTCGGTCGGGTATTGCTCTTTTTGTGGGTACTGCCCTTGCTGGAACGGCGAGTACGAAAAGCCGGAGATCTGTTCAGGCCAGTTGGGGGCGGTGACCGGGCGATTGATCAGCGCCCAGAAGCCGGTAAACAAGGCTGCGATGGCGAGCACCACGACCAGGTTGAGTCCAAATTTACGCGATGACATAGCTTTTTCAGGTTCCAGGGGCTGCTGAACGAAGGAACGGTCGGCGGCCGATTGCCAAGAGGCTGGGGGCGCGCATCCTACACCGGGCGTTCACTGACCGTACAGCGGACAGGGAAATGCCGGACGTTGGGCAATCCAACTCGGTTTAAGTTCTTTCGTTGGACCTTGTAGGTTAAATCTTTGTTCTGTGTAGCCTGTTTAAAACGGTCAAGACGCCCGTTCATAGCCCAAAGATGCTCTTGGCCGCTGACGGCCCTATAATGCGCGCCGGTTTTTGGGGTAATGGTCATGAGTACAGAAGATCCGCGGTTTGCAGGCATCGCCCGTTTGTATGGCATTGACGGCCTGGAGCGTTTGCGCGCGGCCCACGTGGCGATCGTTGGCGTCGGTGGCGTCGGTTCCTGGGCGGCGGAAGCCGTCGCCCGTTGTGGCGTGGGCGAGATTTCGCTGTTCGACCTGGACGACGTCTGCGTCAGCAACGCCAACCGTCAGTTGCACGCGCTGGACAGCACCGTCGGCAAACCCAAGGTTGAGGTGATGGCCGAGCGCCTGCGCGGGATCAACCCGGACTGCACCGTGCACGCGGTGGCGGACTTCGTCACCCGCGAGACCATGGCCGAATACATCACGCCGAACATCGACTGCGTCATTGATTGCATCGACAGCGTGAATGCCAAGGCGGCGCTGATTGCCTGGTGCAAGCGCCGCAAGATTCAGATCATCACCACCGGCGGTGCGGGCGGGCAGATTGATCCGACGTTGATTCAGGTGTGCGATTTGAATCGGACCTTCAATGATCCGTTGGCTTCGAAAGTGCGCTCGACCTTGCGCCGCGATTACAACTTCTCACGCACCGTGACCCGCCATTACAGCGTGCCGTGCGTGTTTTCCACCGAGCAACTGCGCTACCCGAAACCGGATGGCAGCATTTGCTTGCAGAAGAGTTTTGTCGGTGATGGTGTGAAGCTCGACTGCGCCGGAGGGTTTGGTGCGGTGATGATGGTGACGGCGACTTTTGGCATGGTCGCGGCGACCAAGGCTGTGGATAAGATTGTGGCTGGAGTGCGGCGCCCCGCCGACAAGTTAATTCCAACGCCTTAAGCGGGGTTTTGTGGCGAGGGAGCTTGCTCCCGCTGGGTCGCGGAGCGGCCCCAAAGCATGCCATCGGGGTGTGTCAGTTGCGATGCGTATAATGTTTTACGACTGCTTCGCAGTCGGGCGGGAGCAAGCTCCCTCGCCACAGAATTACTGAGCCAGCTCACGCATCCGCTGTAACACGGCATTGAGGCCATTACTGCGCGATGGGGAGAGCTGACGACTCAGTCCAAGCTGATCAAACCAATCCGGCAAATCCACCTGCTGCAACTCAACCGCTGACAACCCGTTAACCCGCGCCAGCAGCAACGCCACCAACCCGCGAATCAACCGTGCATCGCTGCTCGCGGCAAACTGCCAGTGCCCGTCATCCAGCGCGCCCACCAGCCACACCTGACTTTCACAGCCGTGCACCCGGTTGGCATCGACCTTTTCCACATCGCTCAACGCCGGCAGACGGTCGCCCCATTGCATCAACAGCCGCGCCCGTTGTTCCCAACCGGCAGCCTTCTGAAAAGTCTCCAGCGCTGTAGCCGCATCGGCAGGCAAGTTCATCGCAACAACTCCAGCGCCTGATCCAGCGCTTCAAAGAACCGTTCCAAATCTTCGGAATCGTTGTACAGCGCCAACGATACCCGGATGGCCCCAGCCAGCTCAAAACGCTTGAGCAACGGCATGGCGCAGTGATGACCGGCGCGCACAGCGATCCCCTGTTCGGTCAGCAAATGCGCCAGATCAGAGTTATGCACACCCTCGACGACAAAACTGGCCAGCGCCAGTTGCGGTTTGCCCAGCAACCGAATGCCGTTGCGTGCTTCAAGGCCTTTGAGCAAATAGTCATGCAGCGCTGCTTCATGGGCGCAAACCGCGTCCTGATCGAGCCCCGCCAGATAATCCAGCGTCGCCCCCAAACCAATCACCCCGGCAATCGGCGGCGTACCCGCCTCGAAACCCAGTGGCGCCGGGCGGAACCGTGCGCTGTGGTAATCCGCATCCAGCACCATTTCGCCGCCGAATTGCCAGTGGCGCAGTTGCTCAAGCGCTTCGTTGCGACCGAACAGCACGCCCAGACCGTCGGGGCCGTAGAGCTTGTGGCTGGAAAACACATAGAAGTCGCAGCCCAGCGCCTGCACGTCGTGCCGGCCATGAACCACGCCTTGGGCGCCATCGACCACGGTCAACGCGTTATGCGCCTTGGCCATCGTCAAGAGGGTGGGCAACGGCTGCCAGGCGCCGAGTACGTTGGACAGCTGACTGACCGCCAGCAAGCGGGTTCGAGGACCGATGAGCTGCGCGGCAGCATCAAGGTCAATCAAACCGTCGGCGTCCAGTGGCAGGATCACCAGCTTCAGGTCGCGGCGGTGGGCCAGTTGCTGCCACGGCAACAGATTGGCGTGATGCTCCAGGGCGCTGATGACAACTTCATCGCCCGGATTGAAAAGATGTTCCAGGCCGTAAGCCAGGAGGTTCAGCGCAGACGTTGCGCCGTGGGTAAAGATGATCTGCCCGCAATCGCCGGCATTGAGCCAGTGGGCGACTTTGCTGCGGCTGTCCTCGAACGCCTGGGTGGCGTGGGCGCCGGGCAGGTGTTGCGCCCGATGCACGTTGGCCGCGCCGTTGGCGTAGTAATGCGCCAGGGCATCCAACAGGGCTTGAGGTTTTTGCGTGGTGGCGGCGTTGTCCAGATACGTCTGGTCTTGCCGTTGCAATGCGGCGATGGCCGGAAAATCGGCGCGCCAGGGAGAGGGCACAAGCATGGTGGTCAAGACTCGTTTGAGCAGGCCGGGCGCTGATGATACGCGCCCGGCCGCTCGACTAACATCGAGTCGCTGCTTAGTTGTGAGCGTGCAGCGCTTCGTTCAGTTCGATGGCCGATTTGTGGGTTTTGCATTCCACGGCACCGGTCTCCGAATTGCGACGGAACAGCAGGTCAGGTTGACCGGCCAGTTCACGGGCCTTCACGACTTTGACCAGTTTGTTGTTTTCGTCCAGCAGCGCCACTTTGGTACCAGCGGTCACGTACAGGCCCGATTCAACGGTGTTGCGATCGCCCAACGGAATGCCGATACCGGCGTTCGCGCCGATCAGGCAGCCTTCGCCGACCTTGATCACGATGTTGCCGCCGCCCGACAGGGTGCCCATGGTCGAGCAGCCGCCGCCCAAGTCCGAACCCTTGCCGACGAATACGCCAGCGGAAACGCGGCCTTCGATCATACCCGGGCCTTCGGTGCCGGCGTTGAAGTTGACGAAACCTTCGTGCATCACGGTGGTGCCTTCGCCGACGTAAGCGCCCAGACGAATACGTGCCGCGTCAGCGATACGCACGCCGGCCGGAACCACGTAGTCGGTCATTTTCGGGAATTTGTCCACCGAGAACACTTCCAGCAGCTCGCCACGCAGACGGGCTTCCAGTTGATGTTCGGCCAGTTCGGCCAGGTCGATTGCGCCCTGGCTGGTCCATGCCACGTTCGGCAGCAGCGGGAACACACCGGCCAGGTTCAGGCCGTGCGGCTTGACCAGACGGTGGGACAGCAGGTGCAGCTTGAGGTAAGCCTCAGGCGTGGAGGTCAGTTGAGCGTCTTCGGCCAGAATAGTCGCGACCAGCGGCTTGTGACTCTCGGCCAGACGGGTCAGCAAGGCAGCCTGGGCAGCGTCGACGCTTTTCAGCGCTTCAGCCAGTTGCGAGGCCTGAGCGGTGGTGAAGGCGATGGCCTGATTGCCTTCGGTGTAGCCCAGAACTGGCGCGATGGCAGCGACCAGTTCGGCCGACGGGTTAAGCAGCGGCTGAGCGTAAAACACTTCCAGCCATGCGCCTTGACGGTTTTGAGTGCCGACACCAAAGGCCAGGCTGAACAGGGTAGTGGACATGTTGATACCTCTAAAAAATGGAACGGGCTGCCTTACTTGAGCGCTGCCGCGTAGATATCTGGCTTGAAGCCAATCAGGGTTCGGTCACCGAGATCAAGCACCGGGCGCTTGATCATCGAGGGTTGTGCGAGCATCAGGTCGATGGCTTTCGGCTGGTCGAGATCGGCTTTGCGTTCGTCGTCGAGCTTGCGAAAGGTCGTGCCTGCACGGTTCAACACCACTTGCCAGCCGTGCTCGTCGCACCATTGGGTCAGGCGTTCACGGTCGATTCCGACCGTTTTGTAATCATGAAAGTCGTAGCTGACAGCGTGTTCATCGAGCCAGGTGCGCGCCTTTTTCATGGTGTCGCAGGCTTTGATGCCGAAAAGGTGCAACGTTTTACTTGAAACGGTCAAGGAATTGCCCCCTTTGCAGGTGCTGGAAATTAATGGTGACGGATTATGCCATGACCGTTCAGTTAAAACGCAAAACCCTGTGGGAGCGAGCTTGCTCCCACAGGGATTGCGGTGCAAATGCTCAGCCTGTGCGTTCGCTGGACTCAGTCAGCGTCGTTCGAACGCGATTCTTAACGTCCGGCCATTACCCCGGAATTTGTCTCGATCATTACAAATGAATAAAGTTTTAGCGTTTGGGATAGAGCAGTTTCATCAAGCGCTTGTCTTTTTTGCTGATCTTGCGGTTGATTGGAATTTCCCAATCACCCACTGTCAGGGTGCTCGCCACTGGATGGTGCATGATCGACTTTCTGTCGTACGGCGTATAAATCGCTTCGATTGTATCGAAGGGTTGAAACAGGTTCCTATCGACTTGTTCTTTGGTCAGCGGATTCATTTCTCGATTCTGGTAGAACGCATACACTTTCGGTTTGTCCCAGGGAATATTGGCCTCAGGGTGTTGGTGTTCATGCATGGCGCCTAAGGCATGTCCAAACTCATGAGTCACGATCACATCGAAGTCTGCATCTTCAGGTTTGACACCCAGATCCATGGTCTGCCAGTCCGGATGAATCAACAGCGCATCGGTGCCCAGCATTGAGCTGTTGACGTTGTTTTTTGTCGCAATCCGGATATCACCTTCAAGTCCATCGACAAAATCGAAGCTCAGATTGATATAGGGCAGCCACTGGCTGGCCGCATTGATGATTTTCTGTTTGTGTTCATCGTCGGGGCCGTCGATAAACGCGATCTTGAGTGTGCGTCCGTTTGCCCACAGCTTTGAGTAATTGATCAGAGAGCGCTTGCGACGAGTGCCGCCGGTGCCGGTGCCGGCATTCTCAGGGTTCTCGTTGATGGCGGTCTCATAGGATTGTTGATCGTCGGGCCATTGGATAAGGGTGCAGTCTTCAATACTGTTCATTGGCTACTTCTTCCTTGAAGTAAGGTCGTGTGAATGCGCACGCTAATGCGCTGCATGAGAGTAAGGGGGACTCTGCAGTTCGGTGAACTTTAATTTCGGATGAAGTGTAACTGGCTATATAAGAGTGCCCGCACTGCGTTGCACAGTGCGGGCTGGGATATTTACTTGTTGCGGGTAATAAACTCGCGAATTCTCTTGGCCGCTTCCACACATTCGGCCAGCGGCGCGACCAGCGCCATGCGCACGCGACCGGCTCCCGGATTAGCGCCGTCAACTTCACGGGACAGATAAGAACCCGGCACTACCGTGACATGTTCTTCCACAAACAGATCACGGCAGAACGCCTCATCATCGCCTTCAACATTCGGCCACAAATAGAAACCGCCATCCGGACGCTGCACATCCATCACCGGGCTGAGGATCTCCAGCACCGCATCGTATTTCTCACGATACAGCGCACGGTTGGCGCGTACGTGTACTTCGTCATTCCACGCAGCAACGCTGGCCAGTTGAGTCTGAACCGGCATCGCGCAGCCGTGATAGGTGCGATAAAGCAGGAAGCCTTTGAGAATGTCCGCATCACCGGCCACGAAACCCGAGCGCAGTCCCGGCAGGTTGGAGCGCTTGGACAAGCTGTGGAACACCACGCAACGCTTGAAGTCCTTGCGGCCCAGTTCCACGCAGGCGCTGAGCAGGCCGGCCGGTGGAGTTTGTTCGTCGAAATAAAGTTCGCTGTAGCACTCGTCCGCGGCGATCACGAAGTCGTATTCGTCGGCCAGGGCGATCAGCTTCTTCAGGGTTTCGACCGGGATCAGTGCGCCGGTCGGGTTGCCTGGCGAGCACAGGAACAGGATCTGGCAGCGTTTCCAGATGTCCGGTGAGACGGCGTCGAAATCCGGGTTGAAGCCGTTTTCGTCCAGGCACGGCAGGTAATGCGGCTTGGCACCGGCAAGGAACGCTGCGCCTTCGTAGATCTGATAGAACGGGTTCGGGCTGACCACCAGTGCATCGTCGCCACGGTTGACTACGGTCTGGGTGAAGGCGAACAGCGCTTCACGAGTGCCGTTGACCGGCAGCACATTGCGCGCGGGGTCGAGCCAGCCGTTCGGAACGCTGAAACGACGTTCGCACCACGCGGCGATGGCTTCACGCAGGGCCGGAATTCCGAGGGTGGTCGGGTACACGGCCATCTTATCCAGATTGCTTGCCAGGGCTTCGGCGACAAAGCTCGGCGAACGGTGTTTCGGCTCGCCAATGGACAGTGCAATGGCACGCTTGTCCGGGTTTGGCGTGACGCTGCCGAGCAGGGCGCGGAGCTTCTCGAACGGGTAGGGCTGCAACTGGTTCAGAGCGTTGTTCATCGGTACGGGGTCTCGTTCAAAGCGGCTGAATCCTGACGCGCAATCAGATGCTGATGCGCGACAGTTTGATATCGGGTTCGTTACTGACGGTCAGCTGTTCGACGATTGCATCCTGCAAGCGGCTGCACAGCAATGGGTCGGACAACGGTTGGTTGTTCGCATCGGTGATGAAGAACACGTCTTCCACGCGCTCGCCGAGGGTCGCAATCTTGGCGTTCTGTAGCGACAGATCAAATTCGAGGAAGATCGTGCCGATACGTGCCAGCAGGCCTGGGCGGTCGGGGGCGCTGAGTTCCAGCACGGTCACCGGACGCTGGGCGTCGTTGTGGATCGTCACCTGTGGCGCAAACGCGAAATGCTTGAGCTGGCGCGGTACCCGACGCTGAATGATGGTCGGGTAGTCGTCCGGGTTGCGCAGGGCTTCGGTCAGGCCTTCGCGAATCTGTTTGACCCGCGCCGGGTTATCGCCGATCGAGTCGCCGTCGGTGTCGAGCACGATGTAGGTGTCGAGGGTGAACTGGCTGCTGGAGGTGATGACCCGGGCGTCGTGAATGTTCAGGTTGAGCTGGTCCATTGCAGCCACGGTCACGGCGAAGAAGTCGTGTTGATCCGGCGCATAGATAAAGATCTGCGTGCCGCCTTCGAACTCGCGCTGGGTGGTTTCCTTGATCAGCACCAGCGGCCCGCCGTCGGCCGGCTGCTGGAGGATCGCGTCACTGTGCCAGGCCACGTCGCCGGCGGTGTGGCGCAGGAAGTAGTCATCGCCCAATTGCGCCCACAGCTGCTCGACGTCGTCCGGATCGGTGCCGCCGCGTACCAGAATGTCCAGTGCCGCGCTCTGTGTCTGGCGAATCTGCTCTTCGCGGTCCACCGGGTTTTCCAGGCCGCGGCGCAAGGCCCGCTTGGTCTCGGTGTAGAGCTGGCGCAACAGGCTGGCGCGCCAGGAATTCCACAGCGTCGGGTTGGTGGCGTTGATGTCGGCGACGGTCAGTACGTACAGATAATCGAGGTGGGTTTCGTCGCCGACGATCTGCGCGAAATCGTGGATCACCTGCGGGTCGGACAAGTCCTTGCGCTGGGCGGTGGTCGACATCACCAAATGGTTCTGCACCAGCCAGACGATCAGGCGGCTGTCCCACACCGGCAACTGGTGGCGCTGGCAAAAAGCTTCGGCATCCACTGCGCCGATTTCCGAGTGATCGCCATGCCGGCCCTTGCCGATGTCGTGGTACAGGCCGGCCAGGTAGATCAGCTCGGGTTTGGGCAGTTTGCCCATGAGCTTGCTGGCCAGCGGGAATTTTTCCGACACCTGGGTGTACTGCAACTTACGCAGATGTTTGATCAGGTTCAGGGTGTGAGCATCGACCGTATAGATGTGAAACAGGTCGTGCTGCATCTGCCCGACAATGAAGCCGAACTCCGGCAAGTAGCGCCCGAGGATGCCGTAACGGTTCATCCGTCGCAGGTTGCGGTGGATGCCGATCTTGCACTTGAACAGCTCGATAAACAGGCTGGTATTGCGGATGTCGTTGCGGAAATCGTCGTCGATCAGGTGACGGTTTTCTCGCAGCAGACGAATGGTGTCGGCGCGCACGCCTTTGATTTCCGGCTGCTGGGCCATCAGTACGAAGATTTCCAGCATGGCGAACGGAGTTCGGCGGAACACGTTGTCGTTGCGCGCCTCGATGTAACCGTCGTGCAGCTGGAATCGCGAGTTGATCGGCTGCGGCGGCGCTTGGTCTTCCGGCGCGAGGATGACTTCCTCGAAGTGCTGGATGATCAGGTCGCTGAGCTGGGCAATGCTCATGACCACGCGGTAATACTGCTGCATGAAGTTTTCGATGGCTTGCTTGGCGTCATCGCCTTTGAAGCCCAGCAGCCCGGCGATGGTGCGCTGGTGATCAAACAGCAAGCGGTCTTCGGAGCGGCCGGCGAGCATGTGCAGGGCGTAACGAACCTTCCAAAGGAATTCCTGGGAGGAGGCCAACAGCGCGTTTTCGCTCTCGACCAGGAAACCTTCGCCGGCCAGGGCCCGCAGGTTCAGGGTGCCGTACTCGCGACGGGCCACCCACAGAATCGTCTGAATATCCCGTAGGCCGCCGGGAGAGCCTTTGACGTTGGGTTCCAGGTTGTATTCGGTGTCGTTGTATTTGTGGTGACGGGCCTTCTGCTCGGCGCGTTTGGCCAGGAAGAAGTCCTTGCTCGGCCACATGTGCGCGGTGCTGGTGACATCCAGCATGCGCTGGCGCAAGCGCTCGGGGCCGCAGATGGTGCGGCTTTCCATCAGGTTGGTGACGACCGTCAGGTCGGCGCGGGCCTCCTGGACGCATTCGTCCACCGAGCGAACGCTCTGGCCCACTTCAAGGCCGATGTCCCACAACAGCGTCAGAAAACGCTCGATGGAATCTCGGAAAACTTCGTGATCGGCGCTGTCCAGCAGGATCAGCAAATCGATGTCGGAATAAGGGTGCAACTCGCCGCGACCGTAGCCGCCGACCGCGACCAGTGCGATGTCGGCTTCGGAACTCAAGCTGAACTGCTCCCAGGCCTTTTGCAGGATGTTATCGACGAACCAGGCACGATCCTCGATCAACCGGCGAATGTCGCGGCCGCTGCGAAAGCGCTCGTCGAGTACCTCGCGGGCCTGGCGAATCGCCTTCTTGAAGGCCGCGATCGGGCTTGCCTTCAGGGCCAGTTCAGCCTGGAACTGGCCACGGTCGAAGAGTTCGGGATCCACCTGCGGCATCGATTGGCTTTCCTGTCTATAAGGCTGAGGAGCTGCGCGCCCGGATCAGGCCGAAACGCGCGGAATGGTGTCGTCGGCGCGCAGGGTGAAGATCTCGTAACCGGTTTCGGTTACCAGCAGGGTGTGTTCCCACTGGGCCGACAGCTTGCGGTCCTTGGTGATCGCGGTCCAGCCGTCGCCCAATACCTTGGTGTCGGCCTTGCCCTGGTTGATCATCGGCTCGATGGTGAACGTCATGCCGGCTTTCAGCTCCATGCCGGTGCCGGCGCGGCCGTAGTGCAGGATCTGCGGCTCTTCATGGAACACCTTGCCGATGCCGTGACCGCAGAACTCGCGAACCACGGAAAAACCGTTCTTTTCAGCGTGCTTCTGGATCACTTCACCGATGTCGCCCAGGCGGCAGCCGGGTTTGACGATTTCGATGGCCTTGTACATGCATTCCTGAGTCACTTGCGACAAGCGCTCGGCCCAGACCGGCACGGTGCCGACGTGGAACATGCGGCTGGTGTCGCCGTGGTAGCCGTCCTTGATGACGGTGACGTCGATGTTCAGCGTATCGCCATCCTTCAAGGCCTTCTCGTTCGGAATGCCGTGGCAGACCACGTGATTGATCGAGGTGCAGATCGACTTCGGGAAGCCCTTGTAGTTGAGCGGGGCAGGGATAGCTTTCTGCTCGTTGACGATGTAGTCGTGGCAGATGCGGTCCAGTTCTTCTGTGGTAATGCCCGGCTTGACATGTTCGGCAATCATTTCCAGCACATCGGCGGCCAGTTTGCCGGCGATGCGCATTTTTGCGATGTCCTCTGGGGTTTTGAGGGTGACGGTCATACAGGCTCTCTCTGCGCTCGATGGCGCCTTCTAAAACGGAATGGGCGTTGCGCGGTCGATCTTCGCGGCCCTGAAAAACGCGATTCTAACAGACGAGCAGCGCAAATCTGAGCCTCTGTGCATCGCTTCTCCTTATAGAATGGCGCATTCTTGGAGGATTCCAAGGGACGGAACCAACGCACGCGCCAGGATTTAACAATCCGGGTTCCGTTTTTTTCAGCCTTGTGATATAAAATGCGCCGCTTTCCGGGGATCCCCTGAAAAGCCTAAATCCACACACGTGTCGACACGATGACCTGGGTGCCTTCAGCTGATGCTGCTGGTTGGTCATTGGGATACGTGGAGGCCAAACCCGACTTACTTAAGGAACTATCATGTCCCAAGTCAACATGCGCGATATGCTGAAGGCCGGTGTGCACTTCGGTCACCAGACCCGTTACTGGAACCCGAAAATGGGTAAATACATTTTCGGCGCGCGTAACAAGATCCACATCATCAACCTTGAAAAAACCCTGCCAATGTTCAACGAAGCTCTGACTTTCGTAGAGCGTCTGGCCCAGGGCAAAAACAAGATTCTGTTCGTCGGCACCAAGCGTTCCGCTGGCAAGATCGTTGCTGAAGAAGCAGCACGTTGCGGTTCGCCGTACGTCGATCACCGCTGGTTGGGCGGCATGCTGACCAACTTCAAAACCATCCGTGCTTCCATCAAGCGTCTGCGTGACCTTGAAGTGCAAGCCGAAGACGGTACTTTCGCCAAGCTGACCAAGAAAGAAGCGCTGATGCGCACTCGCGATCTTGAGAAGCTCGATCGTTCCCTGGGTGGTATCAAGGACATGGGCGGTCTGCCAGACGCTCTGTTCGTTATCGACGTTGATCACGAGCGCATCGCGATCACCGAAGCCAACAAGCTGGGCATCCCGGTTATCGGCGTAGTCGATACCAACAGCAGCCCGGAAGGCGTTGACTACATCATCCCAGGCAACGATGACGCAATCCGCGCTATCCAGCTGTACATGGGTTCGATGGCTGACGCTGTAATCCGTGGTCGCAACCACGTTGCTGGCGGCACCGAGCAGTTCGTTGAAGAAGCTCCGGTAGCAGCAGCTGAGTAATTGACGCCTTGGCGTTGACTCAGTAAGCAAAAAGGGGGCTTGGCCCCCTTTTTGCCACCTCGAAAACCGTTTGTCGGTAGCGCAGTTGCATTGTCTGTAGCGTGCAGCGACCCACAGCGGTGGTTCGGGAAGAATTGATCGCCCGTTCGATCGGGTGGAATGGTTGAAAACCTATCCAAGAGGAATTTAGAAATGGCAGAGATTACTGCAGCGTTGGTCAAAGAACTGCGCGAGCGTACTGGCGAAGGCATGATGGACTGCAAAAAGGCCTTGACCAAGGCTGGCGGCGACATCGAAAAAGCCATTGATGACATGCGTGCTTCGGGCGCCATCAAGGCTGCCAAGAAAGCTGGCAACGTGGCTGCTGAAGGCGCAATCGCTCTGAAGGAAGACGGTAAATCCGCCGTTCTGCTGGAAGTGAACTCGCAGACCGACTTCCTGGCTTTGCAGGATGACTTCAAGGCATTTGTCGCTTCCAGCGTTGAAAAAGCGTTCGCTGACAAACTGACTGACGTTGCTCCGCTGATCGCCGCTCAAGAAGCCGATCGCCTGGTTCTGGTCGGCAAGGTTGGCGAAAACGTCAACATCCGTCGTCTGGCGCGCGTTGAAGGTGACGTTGTTGGTGGTTACCTGCACGGCAACAAGATCGGTGTTGTGGTTGCCCTTAAAGGCGGCAGCGTTGAGCTGGCCAAAGACATCGCCATGCACGTAGCGGCGACCAACCCTGAATTCCTGCTGCCATCGGAAGTTTCCGCTGAAGCGGTCGAGCGTGAGAAAGGCGTGTTCCTGACCCTCAACGCTGACAAGATCGCTGGCAAGCCAGAAAACATCGTTGAAAACATGGTCAAAGGCCGTATCAGCAAGTTCCTGGCTGAAGCGAGCCTGGTTGAGCAGGCGTTCGTCAAGAACCCTGAAATCAAGGTTGGCGAACTGGCCAAGAAAGCCGGTGCTGAAATCGTTTCCTTCACCTACTTCAAAGTAGGCGATGGCATCGAGAAGCCGGTCGACAACTTCGCTGAAGAAGTTGCTGCCCAGCTGGCTGCCGCCAAGCAATAAGACGGTTTTTAACTGTCGCCCTGAAGAGGCTGCCCGCTCACGCGCGCAGCCTCTTTTCAGATGGGGCACCAATTTTTAATTGGTTTCCTTTTGGAACTGGCTTACAAAGCCATGTTCCGATGGTGCTGAAACAGCGCCAAGTTAGAGTGAACGCCAGCTGTAAACAGCTCGCAAAGAATTTTTAAAATACGCCGCAGGAGAGATTCGCAATGGCTCAGCAGGGCAGTGGTTATCAGGCTCGCTATAAACGCATTCTACTCAAGCTTAGCGGCGAGGCCCTGATGGGCTCGGAAGAGTTCGGGATCGATCCGAAAGTTCTGGATCGCATGGCGCTGGAAGTCGGCCAACTGGTCGGCATCGGTGTTCAGGTCGGTCTGGTGATCGGCGGCGGTAACCTGTTCCGCGGTGCAGCGCTGAGCGCGGCCGGCATGGATAGGGTCACCGGTGACCACATGGGTATGCTGGCCACTGTGATGAACGCCTTGGCCATGCGCGATGCGCTGGAACGTGCCAATATCTCGGCCATCGTGATGTCGGCCATTTCCATGGTTGGCGTGACCGATCACTATGATCGCCGCAAAGCCATGCGCCACTTGAACGCCAAGGAAGTCGTGATTTTCGCGGCCGGTACCGGCAATCCGTTCTTCACCACGGATTCGGCAGCGTGCTTGCGTGCAATCGAAATCGATGCCGATGTCGTGCTCAAGGCGACCAAGGTCGATGGCGTCTACACCGCTGACCCATTCAAAGACCCGCATGCCGAGAAGTTCGATCATCTGACTTACGATGAAGTACTGGATCGCAAGCTGGGCGTGATGGATCTGACCGCCATTTGCCTGTGCCGCGACCACAAGATGCCGTTGCGCGTATTTAACATGAACAAGCCCGGCGCCCTGCTGAATATCGTGCATGGCGGCGCTGAAGGGACCCTGATCGAGGAAGGCCAGCAATGATCAACGAAATCAAGAAAGACGCTAAAGAGCGTATGCAGAAATCCGTCGAGTCGCTGATGCACAACTTCGGCCGTATTCGTACTGGCCAGGCGCACCCAAGCATTCTGGAAGGCGTGATGGTGCCGTATTACGGTTCTGACACCCCGATCAAACAGGTGGCGAACATCACCGTCAAAGACGCCCGTACCCTGCAAGTCGTTGCCTTTGAGCGCAACATGCTGGGTGCCGTGGACAAAGCCATCGGTAGCGCGGGTCTGAACCTCAACCCGACCAACCTGGGCGAATTGTTGCTGATCTCCATGCCGGCCCTGACCGAAGAAACCCGCAAGGGCTTCACCAAGCAGGCTCGTGATGTCGCTGAAGATGCCCGTGTTGCGGTGCGCAACATCCGTCGTGACGCGAACAGCCAGCTCAAGGATCTGGTCAAGGAAAAAGAAATCAGCGAAGACGAAGAGCGTCGCGCCACTGGCGAAATTGATGATCTGACCAAAAAGTACGTGGCTGAAATCGACGCGAATTTGGCGCAGAAAGAAAAAGACCTGATGGCCGTATAAGGGTCGCGTTTTCATGGAAAAGACCAAGCAGACTGCGCCGTCCGCGGTGCCGCGCCATGTCGCGATCATCATGGATGGTAATAATCGCTGGGCGAAAAAGCGCTTTATGCCGGGTGTCGCCGGTCATAAAGCGGGTGTGGATGCGGTTCGTGCGGTGATCGAGGTGTGCGCCGAGGCCGGGGTCGAAGTATTGACCCTGTTTGCCTTCTCCAGTGAGAACTGGCAGCGCCCGGCCGACGAGGTCAGCGCCTTGATGGATCTGTTCTTCAAGGCATTGCGTCGCGAGGCCAAGCGCCTGAACGAAAACAACATCAGTTTGCGCATCATTGGCGACCGTTCGCGCTTTCATCCAGAGCTTCAGGCTGCCATGCGTGAAGCTGAGGCAATGACAGCGGGCGCCAATCGCTTCATTCTGCAGATCGCTGCCAACTATGGCGGACAGTGGGATATCGCGCAGGCCGCACAGCGTCTGGCTCGGGAAGTTCAGGCCGGGCACCTGCGTCCGGAAGACATTACCCCGGAACTGTTGCAAACCTGCCTGGCTACCGGCGATTTGCCGTTGCCGGACTTGTGCATCCGTACCGGTGGCGAGCACCGCATCAGCAACTTCCTGCTGTGGCAACTGGCTTACGCCGAGTTGTACTTCTCCGACCTGTTCTGGCCGGACTTCAAACACGATGCCATGCGTACCGCGCTGGCCGATTTTGCTTCTCGGCAGCGCCGCTTCGGTAAAACGAGCGAGCAGGTCGAGGCTGGAGCCCGGTTTTAATGCTTAAACAACGAATCATCACCGCACTGATCCTGTTGCCGATTGCCCTGTGCGGGTTTTTCCTGCTCGAAGGCACCGGTTTTGCGCTGTTCATCGGGCTGGTCGTGACCCTCGGTGCATGGGAGTGGGCACGCCTGGCGGGCTTCACTGAGCAACCGATCCGCATTGCCTATGCAGCTGTGGTCGCGTTGATGCTGTTTGTCATGCATATCGTGCCTGGGCTCGCGCCTTGGGTGTTGGGCGCTTCGGTGCTTTGGTGGGGCGTTGCAACCTATCTGGTGCTGACTTATCCGCGCTCCAGCGAACTTTGGTCCAGCGTTGCCTGCAAGCTGGTGATCGGTCTGCTGATCCTGCTGCCTGCCTGGCAAGGTCTGGTTCAGATCAAGCAGGAGCCTTTGGGCAACTGGCTGATCATGGCGGTGATGGTGCTGGTCTGGGGCGCTGATATCGGTGCTTATTTCTCT
This sequence comes from Pseudomonas sp. GL-B-26, assembly GCF_019947405.1. Classification (NCBI taxonomy): domain Bacteria; kingdom Pseudomonadati; phylum Pseudomonadota; class Gammaproteobacteria; order Pseudomonadales; family Pseudomonadaceae; genus Pseudomonas; species Pseudomonas sp. GL-B-26. The sequence goes on from NZ_JAGYGJ010000064.1 coordinate 17,930, forward strand.
GGCCGGGCCTTTGGCAAGCGCAAGCTGGCGCCACAGGTCAGTCCCGGCAAAAGCTGGGAGGGTGTCTACGGCGGCCTCGCGGTGAGTCTGGTCATTACTGTCATTGTAAGTCTGGTTCGAGACTGGACGGTGGCGCAACTGTTCAAAGGTCTGATGGGTGCAGCCATCATCGTGTTTATCTCGGTGGTAGGTGATCTCACCGAAAGCATGTTCAAGCGTCAGTCCGGGATCAAGGACAGCAGTAATCTGCTGCCGGGTCACGGCGGCGTGCTGGACCGAATCGACAGTCTGACTGCAGCGATTCCAGTGTTTGCCGTGCTGCTATGGATGGCGGCACCGTGAGCCGCCCGCAGCAGATTACCGTCCTGGGGGCGACCGGTTCGATTGGTCTGAGCACGCTAGACGTCATCGCTCGCCATCCCGAGCGTTATCAGGTTTTCGCCTTGAGCGGTTTCACCCGTCTGAGCGAGCTGTTGGCACTGTGTGTTCGTCATACGCCGCGGTTCGCCGTGGTGCCTGAGGCGGGTGCCGCCCGAGGTTTGCAGGACGACTTGTGCGCCGCAGGTCTGTCGACCCGCGTGCTGGTCGGGGAGAAGGGCCTGTGTCAGATTGCTTCCGATCCTGAGGTCGATGCGGTCATGGCGGCCATCGTTGGCGCTGCGGGCTTGCGACCGACTCTGGCGGCGGTAGAAGCCGGCAAGAAAATCCTCCTGGCCAACAAAGAAGCACTGGTGATGTCCGGTGCGCTGTTCATGCAGGCGGTGCGCAAGAGTGGTTCGGTGTTGCTGCCGATCGACAGCGAGCACAACGCGATTTTCCAGTGCATGCCACAGGATTTCGCGCGTGGGCTGGGTGCCGTCGGGGTGCGTCGGATTTTACTCACAGCCTCTGGCGGTCCGTTCCGACAGACACCTATGGCTGAACTGGTGCATGTTTCCCCTGAGCAAGCGTGTGCCCACCCGAACTGGTCCATGGGGCGCAAGATTTCGGTGGATTCGGCCAGCATGATGAACAAGGGGCTGGAGTTGATCGAAGCCTGCTGGCTGTTTGATGCCAAGCCGTCTCAGGTCGAAGTGGTGATTCATCCTCAAAGCGTGATTCATTCGCTGGTCGATTACATCGACGGTTCGGTATTGGCTCAGTTAGGTAACCCTGACATGCGCACGCCGATCGCCAACGCGCTGGCCTGGCCGGAGCGAATCGACTCGGGTGTTGCGCCGCTGGACCTGTTTGCAATTGCGCGGCTGGACTTCCAGGCGCCTGATGAAGAGCGATTCCCGTGTCTGCGCCTTGCGCGTCAGGCGGCTGAATCCGGCAATAGCGCGCCGGCCATGCTGAATGCGGCGAATGAAGTGGCGGTCGCGGCCTTTCTCGACGGGCGGGTTCGCTACCCGGAAATCGCGAGTATCATCGAAGAAGTATTGAATCTCGAGCCCGTGGTTGCGGTTGATGATCTCGAGGCAGTGTTCACGGCCGACGCAAAAGCGCGAGTACTGGCCGAACAATGGTTGAGTCGTCACGGGCGGTAAGTGCTGCAATACGTTGACCCATGCGGCACTGGACAGGATTGCGGAGAAAGTAGATGAGCGCGCTCTATATGATTGTCGGCACCCTGGTGGCTTTGGGTGTGCTGGTCACCTTCCACGAATTCGGCCATTTTTGGGTCGCGCGTCGCTGTGGGGTCAAAGTGCTGCGTTTCTCCGTGGGCTTCGGTATGCCGTTGCTGCGCTGGCACGACAAGAAAGGCACTGAGTTCGTCGTCGCCGCGATCCCGCTGGGCGGTTACGTAAAAATGCTCGACGAGCGCGAAGGCGAAGTGCCTGCCGATCAGCTTGATCAATCCTTCAATCGCAAATCCGTCCGCCAGCGCATCGCTATCGTATCGGCGGGTCCGATTGCCAACTTTTTACTGGCGATGATTTTTTTCTGGGTGCTCGCCATGCTCGGCAGCGAGCAAGTGCGCCCGGTCATTGGTGCAGTCGAATCCGGCAGTATCGCCGCCAAGGCTGGTTTGAGCGCAGGCCAGGAAATCATTGCCATCGATGGCGAGCCAACTTCTGGCTGGGCCGCGGTGAACCTGCAGTTGGTCCGTCGTCTTGGGGAGAGCGGTTCCCTGCAGTTGCTGGTCCGTGATCAGGGTTCCACAGTGGATTCGCCCCGTGAACTGATGCTGGATAAATGGCTCAAGGGTGCCGATGAGCCGGATCCGATTCGTTCGCTGGGTTTACGCCCTTGGCGTCCGGCGCTGCCACCGGTCCTGGCCGAACTTGACCCGAAAGGCCCGGCACAGGCTGCTGGCCTGAAGACCGGTGACCGACTGTTGGCTCTGGACGGTAAGTCGCTTGATGACTGGCAGCAGGTGGTGGATACGGTCCGTATGCACCCTGATACCAAAATCATGCTGCGCGTCGAGCGTGATGGTGCTCAAATCGACGTCCCTGTGACGCTGGCCGCTCGCGGCGAGAAGAAGGCGCCCAGTGGTTATCTGGGGGCTGGAGTGAAGGCGGTTGATTGGCCGCCAGAGATGATTCGCGAAGTGAGTTATGGTCCTGTGGCAGCGATTGGGGAGGGGGCTCGACGCACCTGGACCATGAGCGTACTGACCCTCGATTCGCTCAAGAAAATGTTGTTCGGTGAGCTCTCGGTAAAAAACTTGAGTGGACCGATAACCATTGCTAAAGTGGCGGGCGCTTCTGCCCAGTCGGGTGTCGCTGATTTCCTGAATTTCCTTGCTTATCTGAGTATTAGCTTGGGGGTTCTGAATTTGTTGCCCATTCCTGTACTGGATGGGGGGCATTTGTTGTTTTATCTGATCGAGTGGGCGCGTGGTCGCCCCTTGTCGGATCGGGTGCAGGGTTGGGGGATACAGATCGGTATCAGTTTGGTGATCGGGGTGATGTTGCTTGCTCTTGTCAATGATCTGGGTCGACTGTAACGCTTCGCTGAATTGCGAATCTGCCGCATTTTGCGGCAGTTTGTTTATTGCCAGTTGGAATAAGAAAGGACTTCATGAAACGTCTGCTGCTAACTGCGGTTCTCACCGTATTGATGATCGCCGAAGTTCACGCCGAGTCCTTCACTATCTCTGATATTCGCGTCAATGGCCTCCAGCGGGTCTCCGCGGGTAGCGTCTTTGGTGCTTTGCCGTTGAACGTCGGTGAACAGGCGGATGATCGTCGCCTGGTGGAATCCACTCGTGCGTTGTTCAAAACCGGTTTCTTTCAAGATATCCAGCTGGGCCGCGATGGCAACGTCCTGGTCATCACTGTAGTCGAGCGCCCGTCGGTCGCCAGTATCGAGATCGAGGGTAACAAGGCGATCTCCACTGAAGACCTGATGAAAGGCCTGAAACAATCCGGTCTGGCTGAAGGCGAGATCTTCCAGCGTGCCACCCTCGAAGGTGTGCGTAACGAGCTGCAGCGCCAATACGTCGCTCAGGGTCGCTACTCGGCTACCGTCGACACTGAAGTGGTGCCGCAGCCGCGTAACCGCGTTGCGTTGAAGGTCAATATCAACGAAGGCACCGTTGCTGCTATCCAGCACATCAACGTGGTGGGTAACACCGTCTTTCCTGAAGAAGACCTGATCGACCTGTTTGAACTCAAGACCACCAACTGGCTGTCGTTCTTCAAGAACGATGACAAGTACGCTCGTGAAAAACTGTCCGGTGACCTGGAGCGTCTGCGCTCTTACTACCTGGACCGTGGCTATATCAACATGGATATCGCTTCGACCCAGGTGTCCATCACCCCGGACAAGAAGCACGTCTATATCACCGTCAACGTCAATGAAGGCGAGAAGTACACCGTCCGTGACGTCAAGCTGAGCGGCGACCTGAAAGTCCCTGAAGACCAGGTCAAGTCCCTGCTGCTGGTCCAGAAAGGCCAGGTGTTCTCGCGCAAGCTGATGACCACCACGTCCGAACTGATCACCCGTCGTCTGGGTAACGAGGGTTACACCTTCGCCAACGTCAATGGCGTGCCTCAGCCTCATGATGAAGACCACACCGTCGACATCACGTTCGCCGTCGATCCGGGCAAGCGTGCTTACGTGAACCGCATCAACTTCCGTGGCAACACCAAGTCCGAAGATGAAGTGCTGCGCCGTGAAATGCGTCAAATGGAAGGCGGCTGGGCTTCGACTTACCTGATCGACCAATCCAAGACTCGTCTTGAGCGTCTGGGCTTCTTCAAGGAAGTCAACGTCGAAACGCCGGCCGTGCCGGGTGTCGACGACCAGGTGGACGTGAACTACAGCGTTGAAGAGCAGGCTTCCGGTTCGATTACCGCCAGCGTCGGTTTCGCCCAGAGCGCCGGTCTGATCCTCGGTGGTTCGATCACCCAGAACAACTTCCTGGGTACAGGTAACAAGGTCAGCATCGGCTTGACGCGCAGTGAATACCAGAGCCGCTATAACTTCGGTTACGTCGACCCGTACTGGACTGCTGATGGCGTTAGCCTGGGTTACAACGCGTTCTATCGCACCACTGACTACAAAGACCTCGACGTCGACGTAGCCAGCTATGCCGTAGACAGCCTGGGTGCAGGCGTGAGCGTCGGTTACCCGATCAGCGAGACTTCGCGTCTGACCTTCGGCTTGACTGCACAACAAGACAAGATCAAGACCGGTCAATACACCGTTGACGAGATCTTCGACTTCGTTAACAGGGAAGGCGACAGCTACCTGAACTTCAAGGCCTCGGCCGGCTGGTCCGAATCCACACTGAACAAAGGCGTATTGGCGACCCGTGGTCATTCCCAAAGCCTGACACTGGAAACCACCACGCCTGGCAGCGACCTGTCGTTCTTCAAACTTGATTACCGTGGTCAGTTGTTCCAGCCATTGTCTGAAAACTACACCATGCGCCTGCACACCGAACTGGGCTATGGCGATGGTTATGGTTCTACCGATGGCTTGCCGTTCTATGAAAACTACTATGCTGGTGGTTTCAACTCGGTTCGTGGCTTCAAGGACAGTACCCTCGGTCCTCGCAGTACCCCAAGTCGCGGTGCGGCTGTGACGGGTAACACCGGCACGCTGGCCGACCCGGACCAGGATCCGCTGCCGTTCGGTGGTAACGTTTTGATCCAGGGTGGTGTCGAGGTGCTGTTCCCACTGCCATTCGTCAAGGATCAGCGTTCCCTGCGCACTTCGGTATTCTGGGACGTAGGTAACGTATTCGACTCCACGTGCGATAAAACGACGAACGCAAATGTCGGTTCAACCGCTCAAACAGAATGTAACGACATCAGCCTGAGCAACTTGGCCAGCTCCGTCGGTGTAGGCGTGACCTGGGTTACCGCATTGGGTCCTCTGAGCTTCGCGTTGGCCATGCCGGTCAAGAAACCGAATGACGCTGAGACTCAAGTGTTCCAATTCTCCCTCGGCCAGACGTTCTAAGCGTCTGACCCAAGATAACGACAATGGATTTTGTAGGAGTGCATCGTGCGTAAGTTGACTCAATTGGTTCTCCTGGCGACCGTACTGGTAGCAGGCCCGGCTTTTGCCGACATGAAAATCGCCGTTCTGAACTATCAGATGGCGCTGCTGGAATCCGATGCGGCCAAGAAGTACGCCGTGGATGCCGAGAAGAAGTTCGGCCCACAGCTGACCAAGCTCAAGACTCTGGAAAGCAGTGCCAAAGGTATCCAGGACCGTCTGATGGCCGGCGGCGACAAGATGCAGCAAGGCGAGCGTGAACGTCTGGAACTCGAGTTCAAGCAGAAGGCCCGTGACTTCCAGTTCCAGTCCAAGGAATTGAACGAAGCCAAAGCCGTTGCCGACCGTGAAATGCTGAAGCAGCTCAAGCCGAAACTGGACAGCGCTGTGGAAGAAGTCATCAAGAAAGGTGCTTTTGACCTGGTCTTCGAGCGTGGCGCAGTGATTGATGTCAAACCTCAGTACGACATCACTCGCCAGGTTATCGAGCGCATGAATCAGCTGAAGTAACCATGACAGCGACTATAAAGCTCGGCCAATTGGCCGAGTTCCTCGGCGCCACACTGCGTGGCGACCCGGAGAAAGAAATTACTGGGCTAGCCACTTTGCAAGAGGCTGGCCCAGCTCAGTTGAGCTTTCTCGCAAACCCCCAATACCGTAAATACCTGGCGGACAGCCGGGCCGCAGCCCTGTTGCTGAAGGCCGCTGACGCTGAAGGTTTTGCAGGTAATGCGCTGGTGGTGCCTGATCCTTATCTGGCCTACGCGCGGATTTCCCATCTGTTCGATCCCAAGCCAAAGGCGGCTGCCGGTATTCATCCGACAGCGGTTGTGGCAGCGGATGCAGTGGTCGATCCGGCGGCGAGCATTGGCGCCTTTGCGGTGATCGAAAGCTGCGCGCGTATTGCTGCGGGTGTGACCGTTGGCGCGCACTGCTTCATCGGTGCCCGCTGCGAGATTGGCGAGGGCGGCTGGCTGGCTCCGCGAGTCACGCTGTACCACGATGTTCGCATCGGTAAACGGGTGGTGATTCAATCGGGTGCCGTGCTCGGTGGCGAAGGTTTCGGTTTTGCCAACGAGAAAGGTGTCTGGCAGAAGATCGCTCAGATCGGTGGTGTGCTGGTCGGTGACGACGTGGAGATTGGCGTGAATACCGCTATTGATCGCGGTGCACTGGCCGATACCGTTCTGGGTAACGGTGTGAAGCTCGACAACCAGATTCAGATCGCCCACAACGTCCAGGTCGGTGATCACACCGCCATGGCCGCGTGTGTGGGAATCTCCGGCAGCACCAAAATCGGCAAGCATTGCATGCTCGCCGGTGGCGTAGGGCTGGTGGGGCATATTGAAATTTGCGACAACGTTTTCATCACCGGGATGACCATGGTGACCCACTCGATTACCGAAAAGGGTTCCTATTCTTCCGGTACAGCCATGCAACCGGCAGCCGAATGGCGCAAAAGTGCGGCCCGCATCCGTCAGCTCGATGACATCGCGCGGCGTCTGCGACAGCTGGAAAAGCGTGTAGGGGAAGTGACCCCTGACGGTAATGCTTCATCAGATGGCTGATACCATTTCCATATCAAGTGTGCACAGCCGCTAGACTGCCTCCTTGATTTGCTAGAGGGGTGCGCGTCAGTCGCGCCTCCCAATCTTTACATAGGCTTCCCCCCGAAATGATGGACATCAACGAGATTCGCGAATACCTGCCTCACCGTTACCCGTTCCTGCTGGTGGACCGGGTCGTGGATCTGGATGTGGAAGGCAAGCGCATTCGCGCCTACAAGAATGTCAGCATCAACGAACCCTTCTTCAATGGTCACTTCCCTGCGCATCCAATCATGCCGGGCGTATTGATCATTGAAGCGATGGCTCAGGCTGCCGGGATCCTTGGTTTCAAAATGCTCGACGTGAAACCGGCCGACGGCACCCTTTATTACTTTGTTGGCTCCGACAAGCTGCGCTTCCGCCAGCCGGTGTTGCCAGGCGATCAACTGATCCTGGAAGCCAAGTTCCTGAGCTGCAAGCGTCAGATCTGGAAGTTCGAGTGCCAGGCTTCGGTCGATGGCAAGCCAGTCTGCTCTGCTGAAATCATCTGCGCGGAACGCAAACTATGAGTTTGATTGACCCTCGCGCAATCATCGATCCGACGGCTATCCTGGCCGACGGCGTCGAGGTCGGCCCTTGGTCGATCATCGGTGCAGGTGTGGAAATCGGCGAGGGGACAGTGATCGGGCCGCATGTGATTCTCAAAGGCCCGACCCGAATCGGAAAGCACAATCGCATCTACCAGTTTTCTTCGGTAGGCGAGGACACGCCCGATCTGAAATACAAGGGTGAAGAAACCCGGCTGGTCATCGGTGACCACAACGTCATCCGTGAAGGCGTGACGATTCACCGTGGGACTGTTCAGGACCGTTCTGAAACAACCCTGGGCGATCACAATCTGATCATGGCCTATGCCCACATCGGTCACGACAGCGTCATCGGCAACCACTGCATCCTGGTCAACAACACCGCGTTGGCGGGCCATGTGCACGTTGAAGACTGGGCGATCCTGTCCGGTTTTACCCTGGTTCACCAGTATTGCCACATTGGCGCCCACAGCTTTTCCGGTATGGGCACCGCCATCGGCAAGGACGTCCCGGCGTACGTTACGGTGTTCGGCAACCCGGCCGAAGCTCGCAGCATGAACTTCGAAGGCATGCGTCGTCGCGGTTTCAGCGAAGATGCGATCCACGCCCTGCGTCGTGCCTACAAGGTGGTTTACCGCCAGGGGCTGACGGTCGAGCAGGCACTCGCCGAACTGGCCGAGCCGTCGGATCATTTCCCGGAAGTCGCGGTGTTTCGTGATTCCATCCAGTCTTCGACCCGCGGCATCACTCGTTAATCATGGCTAATCTGCGTATTGCGCTGGTAGCGGGTGAGGCTTCCGGCGACATTCTTGGCGCGGGTCTCATGCGCGCACTCAAGGCTCAGCACCCGGCAGTCGAGTTCATCGGTGTCGGCGGTCCGCTGATGCAGGCCGAAGGCCTGACCTCGTATTTCCCGATGGAGCGTCTTTCGGTCATGGGCCTGGTGGAAGTGCTGGGCCGCTTGCGCGAGTTGCTGGCCCGCCGCAAGAAGCTGGTTGCCGACCTGATCGCCGAAAAACCGGACGTGTTCATCGGTATCGATGCTCCGGACTTCAACCTCAATATCGAGCTCAAGCTGCGTCAGGCCGGGATCAAGACCGTGCATTACGTTAGCCCGTCGGTTTGGGCGTGGCGGCAGAAACGGGTGCTGAAGATTCGCGAAGGCTGCGATCTGATGCTGACGCTGTTCCCGTTCGAAGCGAAATTCTATGAAGAGAAGGGCGTGCCGGTGCGGTTTGTCGGGCATTCCCTGGCTGACGCCATCCCGCTGGAGGCCGATCGTGCCGCCGCGCGGGCTGAACTCGGCTTGCCAGAAGGGCCATTGGTCGCACTGATGCCCGGCAGTCGCGGTGGCGAAGTTGGCCGTCTCGGCGCGTTGTTCCTTGATACGGCCCAGCGTCTGCGAGCCCTGCGCCCTGGTGTACGGTTCGTCATGCCTTGCGCCGGCCCCGAGCGCCGCAAGCAACTTGAAGAGCTGCTGGCGGGCCGAGATCTGCCGCTGACATTGCTCGATGGCAAATCCCATCTGGCCCTGGCGGCCTGCGACGCGGTACTGATCGCCTCCGGAACCGCGACGCTTGAAGCGTTGTTGTACAAACGGCCGATGGTGGTCGCGTACCGCTTGGCACCGCTGACGTTCTGGATTCTCAAGCGCATGGTGAAAAGTCCCTACATCTCCTTGCCGAACCTGCTGGCCCAGCGCCTGTTGGTGCCCGAGTTGCTGCAGGACGATGCGACGGTTGAAGCCTTGGCCCAGACGCTGTCGCCACTGATCGAAGGCGGTGAAGAACAGACCCGCGGCTTCGATGAAATTCACCGTACCTTACGTCTGGACGCCTCCAATCAGGCGGCGGACGCGGTACTGAACCTGATCGGCCAAGTACAATGAGTAAAACAAGCATGCAAATGGGGCTGGATTTCACCTTGGTCGCTGAAGTCGAAGAGTTGGTAGCCGGTGTTGACGAAGTCGGTCGCGGCCCGCTTTGTGGTGCAGTGGTAACGGCTGCCGTGATCCTTGATCCGAGCCGTCCGATCCTGGGCCTGAACGACTCGAAGAAGCTCACCGAAGCCCGCCGCGAAAAACTCTACGACGAGATCTGCGAAAAGGCCCTGAGCTGGTGCATCGCCCGGGCTGAAGTCGAAGAAATCGACGAGCTGAACATTCTCCACGCCACCATGTTGGCCATGCAGCGCGCCGTCGAAGGTCTGCACATCACGCCGAAACTGGCGATGATCGATGGCAATCGTTGCCCGAAGCTGTCGATGCGTGCCGAAGCGGTGGTGCAAGGCGACGGCAAGGTGCCAGCCATCGCCGCGGCATCGATTCTGGCCAAGGTCAGCCGCGACCGTGAAATGGCGGCATTCGAACTGATTTATCCGGGTTACGGCATCGGTGGCCACAAAGGCTACCCGACTCCCGTTCACCTGGAGGCGCTGGCCCGCTTGGGGCCAACGCCGATTCACCGTCGCTCGTTCGCCCCGGTACGCCTGGCTTACGAGGCGCGGGAAAACCTGATCGAGAACTAGTCGGCAGGCTGATGTTTTTGCCAAGGCCCGGTACAATCCGGGCCTTGTTGTCTTCACGTTTCTAGTTTCTAGACAGGATCACTATGCCGGCTTCATTCGTTCATCTACGCCTGCACACTGAGTATTCCCTGGTCGACGGTCTGGTGCGGATCAAACCGCTGGTCAAGACCCTGGTCGGCATGAACATGCCTGCCGTAGCGGTCACCGACCAGAACAACATGTGTTCCCTGGTCAAATTCTACAAAGCCGCCATGGGCGCCGGGATCAAGCCGATCTGTGGCGCCGACCTGTGGCTGTCGAACAAGGATCCGGATAACGCACTGAGCCGGATCAGCCTGTTGGCGATGAACGCCGTGGGTTATCGCAACCTCACCGAACTGATCTCCCGCGGCTTCATCGACGGCCAGCGCAATGGCTCGGTCATCATCGAGCGTGAGTGGGTGGCCGAAGCCAGCGAAGGCTTGATCATGCTGTCGGCGGCGAAAGAAGGCGAGATCGGTCTGGCGATGCTCAGTGGCAACCCGGCCGAAGCGGAAAACCTGGCGCGCGAATGGATGGCCGTGTTCCCGGATCGTTTCTATCTGGAGATCCAGCGCACCAACCGCCCCAACGACGAAGAACAGTTGCACGGCGCCGTGGCCCTGGCTGAAAAAATCGGAGCGCCGCTGGTCGCGACCAACGACGTGCGCTTCATCAAACAGGAAGACTTCGCCGCTCACGAAACCCGCGTTTGCATCGGTGAGGGCCGCGCCCTCGACGATCCGCGGCGTTCGAAGAATTACAGCGATCAGCAATACCTCAAAAGCGCCGAGGAAATGGCCGAGCTGTTCAGCGACATTCCCGAAGCGCTGGAAAACACCGTCGAGATTGCCAAGCGCTGCAACATCGAAGTGAAGCTGGGCACTCACTTTCTGCCCAACTTCCCGATCCCCGATGGCATGACCATCGACGAGTATTTTCGCAAGGTTTCCTTCGATGGTCTGGAAGATCGCCTCAGCGTTCTGCTGCCCAAGGACACCACCGAAGACTACGAAACCAAGCGTCAGGTCTACGTCGACCGGCTGAATTTCGAGCTGGATATCATCATCCAGATGGGCTTCCCCGGTTACTTCCTGATCGTTATGGACTTTATCCAGTGGGCCAAGAGCAACGGCGTGCCGGTAGGTCCAGGCCGTGGATCGGGTGCCGGATCGCTGGTGGCCTATGTGCAGAAAATCACCGACCTCGATCCGCTGGAATATGACCTGCTGTTCGAACGTTTCCTTAACCCGGAACGGGTATCCATGCCCGACTTCGACGTCGACTTCTGCATGGACGGTCGCGACCGCGTGATCGACTACGTGGCCGAGAAATACGGCCGCAACGCGGTAAGCCAGATCATCACTTTCGGTTCCATGGCGGCCAAGGCTGTGGTCCGCGACGTGGCGCGAGTGCAGGGCAAGTCCTACGGTTTGGCGGATCGTCTGTCGAAGATGATTCCGTTTGAAGTCGGCATGACCCTGGAAAAGGCCTACGAACAGGAAGAAATCCTCCGTGACTTCATCAAGGTCGATGAAGAAGCCGCTGAAATCTGGGAAATGGCCCGCAAGCTTGAAGGCGTTGTGCGTAACGTCGGCAAGCACGCCGGTGGTGTGGTTATTGCCCCGACCAAACTGACCGACTTCTCGCCGATTTATTGCGATGAGGCCGGTGATGGTCTGGTCACCCAGTTCGACAAGGATGACGTTGAAGCCGCTGGCCTGGTGAAGTTCGACTTCCTCGGTCTGCGGACCCTGACGGTCATCGACTGGGCGCTGAAAACCATCAACCGCGATCGCGCCAAGGTCGATGAGCCGCCGCTGGACATCGCGTTCATCCCGCTGGATGACAAGCCGACTTACCAGTTGCTGCAAAAAGCCGAAACCACCGCGGTGTTCCAGCTTGAGTCGCGCGGCATGAAAGAGCTGATCAAAAAGCTCAAGCCCGACTGCCTGGAAGATTTGATCGCACTGGTGGCCCTGTTCCGTCCGGGTCCATTGCAATCGGGCATGGTGGACGACTTTATCAACCGTAAGCACGGTCGCGCCGAACTCGCGTACCCGCACTCGGACTACCAGTACGAAGGCCTCAAGCCGGTTCTGGCACCGACTTACGGCATCATCCTGTATCAGGAACAGGTGATGCAGATTGCCCAGGTCATGGCCGGTTACACCCTCGGCGGCGCGGACATGCTGCGTCGAGCCATGGGTAAGAAAAAACCCGAAGAAATGGCCAAGCAGCGCGGCGGTTTCATTGACGGTTGCAAGACCAACAATATCGACGCCGACCTGGCCGGTAACATTTTCGACCTGGTAGAGAAATTTGCCGGTTACGGCTTCAACAAATCCCACTCCGCCGCTTATGGCCTGGTGTCTTACCAGACCGCCTGGCTGAAAACGCACTACCCGGCGCCGTTCATGGCCGCAGTACTGTCGGCGGATATGCACAACACCGACAAGGTCGTGACCTTGATCGAAGAAATTCGCACCATGAAGCTGCGTCTCGACGCGCCGGATGTGAATACTTCGGAGTTCAAGTTCACGGTGAATGACGAAGGCCGGATTATTTACGGCCTCGGCGCGATCAAAGGTGTGGGCGAAGGTCCGGTGGAAGCCATCACCGAGGCGCGTCAGGAAGGTCCGTTCAAGGATCTGTTCGATTTCTGCGCCCGTGTCGATCTCAAACGTATCAACAAGCGCACCCTGGATGGATTGATCCGCAGCGGTGCGCTGGATCGTCTGGGCCCTTACTTCCATGACGAGCAGAAAGCCTATCAGGCCAATATCGACCGCAACCGGGCGGTCCTGCTGAACGCCATGGAAGGTGCGATCAAGGCGGCCGAACAAACCGCGCGCACCCACGACAGCGGTCATGTCGACCTGTTTGGCGGTCTGTTCGTAGAAGAAGACGCCGATGTCTACGCCAATCACCGTAAAGCCAAGGAGCTGACCCTCAAGGAACGCCTGAAAGGGGAGAAAGACACCCTGGGCCTGTACCTGACCGGTCACCCGATCGACGAATACGAAGGCGAGATCCGCCGTTTTGCCCGTCAGCGCATCATCGACCTGAAACCGGCCCGCGATACCCAGACCGTCGCGGGCATGATCATCGCCCTGCGAGTCATGAAGAACAAAAAGGGCGACAAGATGGGTTTCATCACCCTCGACGACCGCTCTGGACGGATCGAGGCCTCGCTGTTCGCCGAAGCATTCCATTCGGCGCAGTCGCTGTTGCAGACTGACGCGATGGTGGTGGTTGAAGGCGAAGTCAGCAACGACGACTTCTCCGGTGGCCTGCGGCTGCGGGTCAAACGGGTGATGAGCATGGAAGATGCGCGCACCAATCTGGCCGAAAGCCTGCGTTTGAAGCTGCAGACCCAGGATTTGAAAGGCGATCAGCTACGCTGGCTCGGAGAGTTGTTCAAGCGTCACCGTGGCGCGTGCCCGATCACCATGGAATACACCAGTCCCGATGCGAAGGCCTTGCTGCAGTTTGGCGAGACCTGGCGGATCGACCCGGCGGATGCCTTGATTCAAGCCCTGCGTGACCAGTTCGGGCGAGACAACGTCTTCCTCCAATACCGTTGACGGTCAGGTGCCATTTCTCTCTATATAAATGCGTGCCTGACTCGACCTGAATTTTTAATCTCGACCTGAACGCGCCTCTCCCTTAAGGTAGGGCGCGAATAGACAACCGGCCGGCCCAAGCTCTCTTGGAGGTCGACCCAAGACGGACGCCTATGAACCCGAATTTTCTAGATTTCGAACAGCCGATCGCCGACCTGCAAGCCAAGATCGAAGAGTTGCGCTTGGTCGGTAATGACAATTCGCTGAATATCGGCGATGAGATCTCCCGCCTGCAGGACAAAAGCAGCACGCTGACCGAAGACATCTTCGGCAAGCTGACCAGCTGGCAGATCGCGCGTCTGGCGCGTCACCCGAAACGTCCATATACCCTGGACTACATCGAACACATCTTCACCGAGTTCGACGAACTGCACGGCGACCGTCACTTCTCCGACGACGCTGCGATCGTCGGCGGCATTGCCCGTCTGGACGACCAGCCGGTGATGATCATCGGTCACCAGAAAGGCCGTGAAGTGCGCGAGAAAGTTCGCCGCAACTTCGGCATGCCTCGTCCGGAAGGCTACCGCAAGGCGTGCCGCCTGATGGAAATGGCCGAACGTTTCAAAATGCCGATCCTGACCTTTATCGACACGCCGGGCGCTTACCCTGGCATCGACGCTGAAGAGCGCAACCAGAGCGAAGCGATTGCCTGGAACCTGCGCGTCATGGCTCGCCTGAAAACCCCAATCATCGCCACCGTGATCGGTGAAGGTGGTTCCGGTGGTGCGCTGGCGATCGGCGTTTGCGATCAACTGAACATGCTGCAGTACTCGACTTACGCGGTGATTTCGCCGGAAGGTTGCGCTTCGATTCTGTGGAAGACCGCCGAGAAAGCGCCGGACGCTGCCGAAGCCATGGGCATCACTGCCGAGCGCCTGAAAGGCCTGGGTATTGTGGATAAAGTGATCAGCGAACCTTTGGGCGGCGCGCACCGCAATCCGGCCGCTGCAGCTGCATCGATCCGTGCCGAGCTGAGCTCGCAGCTGGCGATGTTGAAGAAGTTCGATAACGAAGCGCTGTTGGCTCGCCGTTACGAGCGTCTGATGAGCTACGGTCTCTGATCTGACCTCGGCTTCAATGTGGGAGCGGGCTTGCTCGCGAAAGCGGTATAACAGTCAACTGATGTGTTGAATGTTGAGCCGCCTTCGCGAGCAAGCCCGCTCCCACATTTGTTTTGTGCGAAGTGATCGATATGAGTCAGACCATGATTGATCTACCTGTCAGGCTTCTACGCAACCTTGCTCCATGGCGCAACGCCGCAACCTGGCGCATCGCTTTCTCCGGTGGTCTCGACTCCACCGTTCTGCTGCACCTTCTCGTACACCTCGCAAAAACCGAATCCCTGCCGGCGCTAAGCGCCATCCATGTTCATCACGGCCTTCAGGCTGTGGCTGATGCGTGGCCGGATCATTGTCAGTCGGTCTGTGATGCGCTGGGTGTGCCGCTGCAGGTTGTTCGCGTGCAGGTTCAGCCCGGCGCCAGCCTTGAGCGTGCAGCCCGGGAGGCGCGATATGCCGCGTTCATCGAGGCGACTCAGGCCAATGAAGTGTTGATGACCGCCCAGCACCGTGACGATCAGGCGGAAACGTTGTTGTTTCGGCTGTTGCGTGGGGCAGGGGTGAGGGGG
>NZ_JAGYGJ010000065.1:0-33043 GCF_019947405.1 Pseudomonas sp. GL-B-26
TTTCGGGTAAGAGCTTCGTTGGCGCATGGAAATCCTGACGTTAAGGGCGATCGCGTCCGCTTAGAAATACGCGGACACCATCGCCCTTAATGCTGGAGTTCGGAAGGTGACTTCCCCAGCCGCTTACTAAGATTCGAAGTGAGGGCATAAAGCGCCTGTTTCAGCGCGTCTCTTCCTGACTGATCATCGCTGTAGCTTAGTAACAAAGAATCAGAAAACTGACTAACCATTGGGTCGCCAGGCCATCGTTCATCTTCCGGAACAAGTCCTCTGAGGGTTTCCGTAAATTTGCTGTAGCCCTGCATGCCGGCGAGGGCTTTCCCTAGCGCTAAAACGCGTTCGCTGTCGCCTTTGGCTGCATCTTCGACCGCATTTTTCCAACCGAGCACATCAATGAATGCGGTTATCCGAGTCTCAAATCTAAGCGACTCTTCGAACTTCGCCGCCTCTTCAGCAATTCTTATTTCCTCCAACTCTCGCTCATTTGCGCCGGCATCCCAAGCAACCTTCTGCGCGTCAACAGCCGCCTCCTCTTCATCCGTGTACTGGACGTAACAAGTAGTTCCGCCCTCGGCCAAACTCTTCACAAGCCCATAGCGCCTGCCGGGTTCAGCCTTCTCAATCTCTACAAGTTGCCCATCTACTTTTTTGAAAATGGGATAATCCCCTGCCAAATCCACGGTAACACCACCTCTCCGCTTATCCACGTCCCGCTCCTTTTTCAGATCCTCGTCAAGCACGGCTTCTACGGGGCCGATCAACTTTTGTACAGGCATGACTGTTCCTTTGCCGCTATAGCGGCTGACTTTGAAGGTGGGGAGGGGTTACTGCTGTTTGGCGAGTGCGCAGTTTCTTTCAATGATCTACAGCGAGGAAAAGGCAGCTATTCTCGAATTCATCGCCGGTCAATACGGGATCATTTTCCAAGTTGCCTATCAGAAGTTGCTCAGTTACACACCACTCCCTGGCCTAAAACCGGGGCCGAGGACGTAGAAGGATGCCGCCTTGGCGTCCATGGAAGAGGAACAACCCATGGCTAACGAGAAAGTTGTAGTGACGACCGACACCAAAAATGAAGGCATGTCGCCTGAGCCCGCACAGGTGCCGGCCAAAAAACCAGTTCCCAAGGCTCCCCCCAAACCTACAGGGGGAATGACCATTACAGCCGGGACCGCAAAGCCAGCCCTCACCGGCCTTAACGGATAGGAAACGTGGGGGGGAGGGCGACTGACAGGCGAGCTTGGGCGATGCTGGTGGAGAAGGTTATTACTGTTGGCCTTCGGCACCTTCGCGGGCTTGATAGACCTTGAGATTTTCTGTGGGCATGGGGATACCTCATGGGTAGCTATAGTTAACGATTCATGAGGAGGTAATTGCGATGGCTGTTTACAGCGTTACTGCAGCTAGACATGACAAAGACGGAAAGTTGATTGCGGTTCAGGGGCAAGAAACGCATGGCTACGTGGCCAACACTTTGCCGCAGGTCTCCGCAGAGTTGCGTGACTTTTCCGTAGCTGAGGTATTGGGGCTAATAGAGGGTGGAGATAAATTCCACCTAGTCTTCCGTTTGTCAGGAGCCCCCGTTGGCGCTGCATTGATAATCCCCGATGGCAATGGGTCGCTGACAGAGGAGCAGTGTATGCCTGGCAGGCGGATCGCCGACCTTCCTCCGTTCTGAAGGCGTGCCGGCCCACATTGGCCCGTCGGTATTGCCGATCACGCGGCTTTAAGCAGCGCCTCAATGATCCGCTGGCCGGCCAGCGGCGGTACCGCGTTGCCAGCCATGTGCATCGTCAGCCGATGATTGTCCGGGCGCTTCGTATCAGCCGGGAACGACATGGCCGCTAGCGCCTCGTTCGCTGAAAGCATCCGCATCTCATCGCCGCGCACCAAAGCCCATCGGTCTAGCGTGGTGATGGTCCCGATGGGGCGCTCCAGGCTGCGACCGGTCAGGCCCGAGCCGGATCCGTAGTAGGGCATGATAAACCGATCACCGAAGCGCTCCCGGCCATTCTTCACGCGGAGTAGCGTCGATTCAGCGCGACCAGGCTTCACAATCTTGCTCCACTTGCCCGCGTCGAAATCGATGAAGGATGAGGCTGGAACATGCCAGCGCTGGTGAAGCTGAAGGTTCAGCGGTGCTTTGCTGCGGGTGCAGACCAGAAACAGGCGCACGCGGTGCTGCGGCACTCCGAGATCGGCGCAATCGACCACATGTGGCGCCATCATGTAGCCGAGTGCGGCCATTGCCTGTGCCCAGGCGGGGTATAAAGCCCAGTCCGTGAACTCTTCGACGTTCTCGACCAGCACTACTTCCGGCCTGTGGAATTCGGCAGCCGACACCACTGCCCACGCAGTGGAGCGCGATGCGTCGTGCTGAGTATTCCCAGACTTTTTGCCGCGCGCCTTCGAATGACCCTGGCAACAGGGCGAGGCCAGCATGATGTCGTGCGCGGGGAGCTGCGACCAATCCGCCTGGTGCAAGTCCTGGCAGATGTGGATCGCTTCCGGGTGATTGGCGCTGTGCCATTCAACGGCGACCGGCCAGTGGTTGGCCGCCCAGATGACGTCGATGCCGGCGAACAAATCGATTGCTGTCGTCATAGAAAGTCCCGATGTTTAGGATTCTGGTTTTCAGGTGGTGGAGATCGGTCTTATGAAGGACTTCGTTCTATACGTTTCGTTGGTAACTGGTTTGCTTTCAGCCGTGTTCTGGACAATCTCGGCCTATGTGAAAGTAAAACCTGGTCCGGAGGTTCCAGATGAGAACGGCATGTATGGCGCTAGGCTGATTATCGATGGCGCGGACATAGAACCTACGATGCGTAAGCAGTCGATTTGGAACAGTCGGGCTGCGATTGCTGCAGCTTTAACAGCCGTGTTGCAGGTGGCTTACAACGCTTGGCCGTCAGCGACGTGCTGACGCGGTATCACCGTCATAGCAACCACATGGCATGTCGGTCTGCTGGCGTGATTCGTTGAAGTGGGGTATTTGTGTTCGGCCCGGCATGGAGCCGGATCAAGGAGATCGAAATGGTGTTAGTGGATAGGCCGTACCCAGTTGTCTATGAGCATCGAGGTGTTAAAGCGAAGATTGATTTCGAATGGGATAGCGACAGTGATTCCGTGCCAACAGGACTTAGAATCGCTGTTGAGATCAAAGAAAGGCAGGTTGAAGCAATCCGTGAAAATGCCAAGTACAACAGCTTCAATGAGGCGTTAGCCCGCGGTAAAGCATTGGCGAGGCTAGACATCGATTTGACTCTTGGGCCTGATCGTTCGGCTTGAAAACAGTACTCAGCGCAAAAGGTGAGGATGGATCAGGCGGTGATCCGCTCTCCAATCACCTTGGTCGTGAACGTCACTGAATACTCGGTGGTCAATTCGAATTGGCCGCCGCATGTATCGCAGTCCATGCTCTTGTCGCCGTAGTCCTCCGACTCAAGGTGCATGACTGTGGCGCAGTGTGGGCACTTGCATTCGTCCTGGCTGCGATAGTCCCACTCGTCGTAGTCGCTCTCGGCAACCTTGGCAAGCGCCTCCGCTTTGGCCTTCGCATCTTCGGCGTCTTGGCAGGGCTTGCAGGTAAAACCGTCCGGGTGACCCCACGGCGCTTCGGTGAGCTTCGAGCGGTGAGTGCTGCACAGCCGGCAAACGTTGCGCTTATCGCAAACAACGTAGCTCCAGCGCTCACCGTTGTCGTTGCACCTGGCGCAGCCCGACACCCAGTACCAGGAATCGTCGATTCGCTCGGCGTAGAGCCCAACCTCGGGCGGGTCCACGCGCACCTCGGGAAGTCCGTTGCGGTGCGGCACACCGTTCGAGGCGTAATTCCAAATATTGGTGTTGCCAGAGCGTGTGCGTTCTTTCCAGTCGCCGGAGATTTCCGGAATTAGGATCTTCGTGTTCTTGTCCACGGTGCATCTCCAGTCAGGCGCCGCCCTCCGTGACCGGTGGTGGCGAGAGTTGTGTTTGTGAGCTATTGCTTCATGGCCCGGCATTCGATCGGGTCAAGGAGGCAACATGGAATGCTTGATTTGCGGGGCGCCTGCGACTGAAAACCCAGCTCATGTCGACTTTCGGGAAATTCAGTGCTCAAGTGGATGCGGGTTATTCAGGATCAGCGGTGACTTGATCGCAAAAATGCGAGGTCGGATCTTTGATGTTGCGCCAACGCGGATTGCGCTTGAAAGGATGCCAAGAAAGGGAGATATCCCGTTACTGGGTCTACTCGACGAGGAGTTGCTGTACGTCCCCGGCACCGTGCCTCCCGGTGTTCGTTATTCGTCGTGACCGATGCGAAGGGCTTCGCGGTCGTAGGCGAGCTTCAATCTCCGCGACACTGTCTTCGATGCGATGAACACCCAGTGGCGTACAGGGGCGTGCGGCGCTACAGGAATGGACTACGGCGTCCTCTTGAACGTCATGTGTCTTTCCGGCGTTCCGGTAAAAGATAGGACTGCAATCTTCCATGATCTGCGCGGCATGGAGGCTGAAGCGCTCTCACTTATGTCCGATCGCTTCCCGTAGGATCATAAGTAAATCTGTTGAAGGCGACGCGATTATGGCCATTTGCTAAAATTCGTTTTTTGTTTGGAGGGAAACGGATGAAACGGATGTTGCTTATCGGACTGGCGGCAGCATTGATTGCTGGATGCGGGGACCCAAAACTGGATGCTACAACCGAGGCGACCTTACAAGAATCCTCAAAGAAAGTTGCCGAAAGGCTTTCTCCTGATGAAAAGAAACAGTTCGCTGCCGACCTGATGCTTGTTGCGTTGAGCAATCTGAATATTGGGAAAACGTCGCTTGTGGGAATGCAGCAGGACAACAATTTAAGCTTGGATGGGAAGACCGCTGCCGAAGTGAACACGATGGCGACAAGCATTCGTGCTGACAGAGAGAAGAAGCAAAAAGAGCAGGCTTTGCTGGAGATCAAGGAACTGCTGTCCAGAGCGGTGTCCGCTGAGACAGCCAAAGCCGAACTGACAAAGTTCGCCGTGTCGAGATCAAGACTTCTGGAGCAGGCTGAAAAATACTCGAAAATTCCTCAACCTGTCATCGAGTTAACTGTTCAGAACGGTACTTCCCACCCGATTTCCCGCGCTTACTTCAAGGGAACTATTGCCAGTCCTGAAAGAGCCATTCCATGGTTTGTTGACGCGTTTAACTACGATATTAGCGGTGGCTTGGAGGCCGGTGAGGGAGCTACTTGGCAGCTCTTGCCCAATAAGTTCGGTAAGTGGGGCAAGATTGAAGCTCCAGCAGGAGCAATTTTCACCGTCGAGGTCTACAGACTTGATGGTCCGGACGGCAAAGTACTTTTTGATGCTGGCGGCCTTAGTGAGAATGAGCAGGCACGATTGGATGCCTTGCAAAAGCAGTACGGTCCCATCTGATAGTTTCAATTCTTATGAACCCGCTCCGGCGGGTTTTTTATTGCCCGGAGGTAGGCATAAGGCCTGTCTCATGTCTCCGGATCAGGCTCAGTTCGCGTGAAAAGAGAGATAGTAGATGAGCACCAACTTTGCGTCCCTAGGCATCGAGGTCAAAGCGTCAGGCCGAGGCAAGACGGAAATCAGGCGCAAGCGCTACCAGCGAAATCGCCATCATCAGCCAACTTGACAAGGCGATGTCCGGCAACATCGACAGCATCGAGCAGTTGGTTCAGGCGGAAGGACTGCTTGAGCGCGCCCGCAAGGGTGGCCTGGCCAAGCAGATCGAGATCACTCAGCGTTTGCTCGACCCTCGCAAGGGTGGCGGAGTTGCTGGTGCGGCATCGAACGGCTTGAACTCGCTCAACTCGTTTCTGGGGCTGGGCGACGGTGAGAACGACGACTCGACCCCTGCACTAGAGGCCAAGCTTGCGGGCCTGAAGGCGTGGCAAGTGGCAAGCCAAAGTCTTACCGTGACCACTGGAGAAACCAATATGCATAACCATGAAGGTCAGCATGATGGGCAAAAAGAAGCGACATCTGAACATCGTTATGCGATCTGTTGGCAGCGGCTCGTCAGCGGCTACGGCATCATTGATTGCTCAGGTTGGGCGTGGGTGTTTTGAGGGTTGAGCCAGCACCTTCGAGCGACCCATCGGTCGCTCAAAGGCGCTCTTGCTACTTCAGGTTGCCGCTGAGGAATTGCTGCAAACGCTCGCTTTTAGGGTTGCCCAATACGTCCTCGGGCGCGCCCTGCTCTTCGACCCGCCCCTGGTGCAGGAACAGCACCTGGTTCGACACTTTGCGCGCAAAGCTCATTTCGTGGGTCACCATGATCATGGTGCGGCCTTCTTCGGCCAGGCCCTGGATCACCTTGAGTACTTCACCCACCAGTTCCGGGTCCAGGGCCGAAGTCGGTTCGTCGAACAGCATGATCTCCGGTTCCATGCTCAGGGCGCGGGCAATGGCCACCCGTTGCTGCTGACCACCCGAGAGAAACGCCGGGTATTGATCTGCAACCCGTGCCGGCAAACCGACCTTGTCCAGGTAGCGCCGGGCGCGATCCTCTGCGTCCTTCTTGCTGACGCCCAGCACCCGGCGTGGGGCCATGGTGATGTTTTCCAGCACGGTCATGTGGCTCCACAGGTTGAAGTGCTGGAACACCATCGCCAGGCGAGTGCGGATGCGTTGCAGTTCATTGGCGTCGGCCACGCGCATGCCGTGGCGATCATGAACCATTTGAATCGGCTGGTTGTCCAGGCTCATGGCGCCGTCGTTGGGTGTTTCCAGGAAGTTGATGCAACGCAGAAAGGTGCTCTTGCCCGAACCACTGGCGCCAATCAGGCTGATCACATCGCCGGTCTTGGCGTTTAGCGAAACGCCCTTGAGGACTTCATGGTTGCCATAACTTTTGTGCAGGTTTTCAACGGTCAGTTTGTACATGAACAAGCATCCTGAATTAGTGAGCCGGGCCGAGGAAAGACAGCCAGCGGCGTTCAGCCAGGCGGAACAGGCCGACCAGAGAGAAAGTGACTGCCAGGTAGATCAACGCGGCGAGACCGAACGACTGGAAGGTCAGGAAGGTCGCCGAATTGGCGTCCCGAGCGACTTTCAGGATGTCCGGGATGGTCGCGGTGAAGGCTACGGTGGTCGAGTGCAGCATCAGAATCACTTCGTTGCTGTAGTAAGGCAGCGAACGACGCAGGGCTGACGGCATGATCACGTAGGTATACAGCTTCCAGCCCGTCAGGCCGTAGGCCTTGGCCGCTTCAACTTCACCGTGGTTCATGCTGCGAATGGCCCCGGCGAAGATCTCCGTGGTGTAGGCGCAGGTGTTCAGGGCGAAGGCCAGAATGGTGCAGTTCATCGCATCGCGAAAGAACGCATCCAGCACGGGCTGAGCACGCACCGCGGCCAGGCTGTAAATGCCGGTGTAACAGATCAGCAGCTGAATATAGAGTGGCGTACCGCGGAACAGGTAGGTGTAGAACTGCACCGGCCAGCGCACCCAGACATTGGTTGAGACCCGGGCAATCGACAGCGGGATCGACATCACGAAGCCGAAGAGGATCGATGCGCTGAGCAGCCAGAGGGTCATGGCCAGCCCGGTGATGTGATTGCCGTCCTGGAACAGGAAAGGTTTCCAGTACTCCTGCAGTAGCTCGATCATCGCACGGCCTCCCGGGTGCCTGCGGCGTAGAAGATTTCCATCCGGCGCAAGACGTAGTTCGAAACGGTGGTTATCACCAGATAGATCAAGGCGGCCAGCATCAGGAAGAAGAACAGCTGATAGGAGCTCTTGCCCGCGTCCTGGGCCACTTTGACCAGATCGGCCAAGCCAATGATCGACACCAGAGCAGTGGCCTTGAGGATCACCATCCAGTTGTTACCGATGCCCGGCAAGGCAAAGCGCATCATTTGCGGGAACACCACTAAGCGAAAGCGCTGAGCGCGGGTCAGGCCGTAGGCGGTAGCCGCTTCCATCTGCCCTCGCGGTACGGCGAGGATGGCGCCACGGAAGGTTTCGGTGAAATAAGCCCCGTAGATGAAGCCCAGGGTAATCACCCCGGCGCTAAAGGGATTGATTTCGATGTATTCCCATTCCATGAAATCGGTAAACGAGGTCAGCCAGGTTTGCAGGCTGTAGAAGATCAGCAGCATCAGCACCAGGTCCGGCACCCCGCGGATCAGCGTGGTGTAGGCCTGCGCAGGGACGCGCAACAGTGCCGATTTCGAAAGCTTGGCGCTGGCGCCGATTAGGCCCAGGCCAACGCTCACCAGCAAGCACAGAAAGGATAATTTGACAGTCATCCAGGAGCCTTGCAGCAACAGCGGGCCGAAACCCTTAAGGCTAAAGCCTGACAGCCCCAGAATCTGCAATAGGTTTTCTAGCATTGAGCAGCCCTACGTCAATCAAAAAAGTGCCCATCCGGAAATGGGCGCAGGGTCATTATTTGCCGCTGTAGAGATTCAGATCGCCAAAGTGCTTCTGCTGGACGGCCGCATAGGTGCCATTGTCGTGCAGTGCCTGGATACCTTTGTTCAGCAAGGCCTGGAGCTCGGCGTTGCCTTTGGTGAGACCCACGGCGGTTTTGGCTGGCAGCAGGGGGCTTTCGACCGGCTCGCTGACTTGGAAGTCGGCGCCTGGTGGTGACTTCAGGAAGCCCAGTTCGGCTTGCAGCATGTCCTGGATTGAGGCATCGAGGCGTCCGGAGATCAGGTCAGCGTACACCTGGTCCTGGTTGGCGTAGGCCTGGGTTTCTACCCCGGCCTTGTCCAGCACGGCCTTGGCGTAGGCTTCCTGGATGGTGCCTTGCTCGTAGCCGACTTTCTTGCCTTTGAGGGAGGTCGGATCGATGCCGATGGCCGCGCCTTTCTTGAATACCAGCGCGGTCGGGCCAGAGAACAGCTCGCTCGAGAAATCGATGACTTTCTCACGCGCGGGCGTAGCGGTCATGGAAGAGATCACGCCATCGAACTTGTTGGCTTTGAGGCCGGGAATCATGCCGTCGAAGTCACTTTCGACCCATTTGCACTTGACCTTCAGCTCAGCGCAGATCGCGTTGCCCAAGTCGATATCGAAGCCCACCAGGCTGCCATCGGCGGCCTTGGATTCGAACGGCGCATAAGAGGGGTCGACGCCAAAACGCAACTCCTTGTACTCCTTGGCCAGCGCAGAACCGGCAGCCACACACAAAGCCAATGCAGAAAGGGTGAGAAATGCTTTTTTCATTATTTTATTCCCAAGGACCATCGAAAGCGCTTGTGCCGCAAGAGCGCGTGTACTGCGTGGCAACATGTCTTATGCACACGCAGATACTTGTACAGACAAGCATATGCAATCACCCGGCCAATTCGCGGATTGGGTGTTTGAGAATGCGCGTACAGCGCTCTGGGATGGGCTTGGCAGGCAGGTGAGCGCAGGGGGAGGCATCCCGCGAGGCTGTTACCAAAGCCGGTTTTTACACCCGTCTGGGGTATGCGGTAACAAAATGTGAGATTAAGGGCGCCGACTTTACTGGCTCAATCCTTGATGCCCCAGCAGCATCGACGGTCAGAATTCGGAAACTCGCTCGGCATCTTTTCCGTCTACGCAGGACCTTGAGGAGGCCGTGGGGGCTCAGCTCTACATACGCAACCGTCGAGGCGTTACGCCTACGGAGCTTGGTCGGGCCTTTGTAGATCGCGGCCGAATGGTGCTTGCCCAGCTAGACCACCTTTCCCAAGCAATTGATGCACTTGGCAAGGGGCATGCAGGGCGTGTTGCCATAGGAAGTGTGTTAACGGGATCAAGTTATCTTGTGCCTGCAGCGATTGCACGACTTTGGAAAAACCGACCCAGTGTCCGCATTAAAATTGTCGAGGGCGTGAGCGGCGAACTGATACCTCGACTTATCTCGGGAGAACTGGACTTCCTGATCGGGAGGCTTTCCGATGTTGGCTCAAGTGTTGCTGTCTCTCAGGAGGCTCTTTTTAGCGCGCTTTTTA
The DNA here is from genome assembly GCF_019947405.1 of Pseudomonas sp. GL-B-26. Lineage (NCBI taxonomy): Bacteria > Pseudomonadati > Pseudomonadota > Gammaproteobacteria > Pseudomonadales > Pseudomonadaceae > Pseudomonas > Pseudomonas sp. GL-B-26. The sequence goes on from NZ_JAGYGJ010000065.1 coordinate 9,924, forward strand.
GCTGTGGATTCAACCGACCCACAGTGGCCGGTCAAGGCCTCTTCGAAACCCTAACGCCCCGGTTCAGCGGCGGCGCGCCAGCGCCGTCCGCTGCAACCGGTCGTTAGGTGTTCAATTGATTTTAACGATCGCGGGCGGACTCCACGTTCCTTTGCCAGGAGGCAGGACGGAAGGGTTTTCCGCCTTCGGCCAGTACAGGCGCATCACCATGTAGATCAGATCATTCGGTGCGGGCAGCCAGTTGCTTTCCTTGTCCGTGCCGGGTGAATCCTTCTGAACGTAGAGCGTCAACGAGCCGTCTGCATTCTTCTTCATGTCGGGTAGCATCGGCGAGTTGATGAGGTAGCGATTGATCGGGTTTTTAATCAGCAGTTGCGACTTGCCGTCGTACATGGTCACCGACCAGAAGGCGTTGACCGGCGGGAGCTGTCCTGCGGGAAAGGTGATGGTGTAGTTGTGCTTGCTGCCGTCAAGCGGCGCGCCATCGGACAGGATCTTGGCCATCGGATACGTAGCCTCTTCGGCGTCGTTGGCATAGATGCCCGCTTTTGCGATGGCGGCACGCTTTAGCCAATCACCATCGTAGAACGCGGCATCACCGCCGGAACTCACGATATTCCAACCATTGACCTGCGTGCCGAGATGATTCACCGCATCCTGGACCTTCGTATGTCCAGCCTGCATGCCCTCAACCACTGCGGCCTTTTGCTCGGCGGTGAGATCCTGGAAGTTGAAGTCCTTGCCGGCGCCAATGCCCATACGAGCCAGCTTCGTGCGGATCGCCACTTCTTCCGGTGTGGCCGGGGCAAACTGTAATGCAAAGCCCAGATACTTGAAGAAGTCGGTCTTCACGAGGTCCTTGTCGAACTTAGGAAAGTCGATCGCCGGCGCGGCAGGCGGCGCAGGCTGTTTGAGAAAAGCCGATAGCGGCTGAGTCGCATAGCCGGACTGGATCTTTTCGACGTTTGGCATGTCCGCCGGATTGTAGAGCTGGGTGCGAAAGATCACGAAGAGGAGTTGTGTTTGGGAACGAAACACCTTCTTGATTCCCGGCGGGGTCACGCCCTTCCAGTCTGGGCCGACCACCATGTAATAGCCGGCTTCGCTGCCGGTGGTACGGCTGCCGATGTAACCGAAGTTGTTGGTGTTGTTATCGATGAGCTGCACCGAGTAGTACCGCGGTTTCTCCACCGCCGGTACCGATAGCACGATCGGCTCGCTACGCAGGTCCATGAACATCAAGGAATACGGCGTGTCGCTGTTCGGCGAGACGATGGCCGTGTCCTTGTAGCTAAAGACATTGTGCATGCTGTGAATGTGGTTGAACGGCGCCTTGTACTGGCCGGAGTTCTTGTCCACGGCGTAGTCGTACATGGTCGCGTAGTTCATCACGATGGGTAGACCGTAGATGTAGCCTTCCTCGGCGATGGCTTTCGTTTCGGCGGGAGTGATGTCCGCTGCTTGGGCGAGCGTAAATCCAAAGGACGCGAGCAATACCATCGCACAGCCAAATGTTCTCGGTAGTGTGGTTATCATGAACCTGAAACTCCATTTTTCGAATTAGATGAGTAAGTCGGTCAGCTAACTACTAATCAGGCGATATTCAATGTCGCGTTTGCTCACGACTTGATATCGCATAACGCTCCTTGTCTTGCTGTAAGTCTTTGTTTTTCCTGAAATTTGTCTGAGAAAGCGCGACACTGATCGAGGAGAAACAAGACGGATGGCAAGCTCAGACTGCTCGGTCAGTATAAGCAGCAAATCAAACAACGCTGCTTGAATGACATCAACCAGTCCTCTGACTTCTGGCCGGTAGCGAATTTTCGTGCCAGCCAGCATGGCTAGACACTGATATGTATCACAGCGCCCCCCCTTCGGACGCCCAAGGCTCCCCAGCGAAAAACTTTTCCGAGCCCCGTAATGAGTTGGAAAGGTCTGACAGTAGGGTTCGTTTTGAGTGCAAAGGACCAATAACCTTTTCCAGGCGCTACCGACTGGCTGCTTCGTGGAGCAGACTTCATCCACCTGCCGCAGGCGGTCATTGACCACCGAGTGCACACCCCACGCCACCGTCAATCGGCGAGCGGTTTGCAGGTTCGGCGTCAGGTTGAGGATCGGCACCGTCGGCCGTTCCCGCGCCGCACGCAAACCCGACGCGTCGGACTCGCTGTAATTGATCAGCACCGCCACCGGCAGCACGTTACTGATTCGGCGAATGGCGCAGCTGATCGCATCGGAAACAGTCGCCTCAGCCTTTGGTCGGCTGACGTCGAGTTGAGTCTGATAGTCCGGACCGTTTTCCACCTGGCGGATGATCTTGCTCATCATCTGCACGGCTTCGAGCGGGTATTCGCCGGAGGCGGTTTCTGCCGACAGCATCGCCGCGTCCGCACCTTCGGCCACGGCGTGGCCACATCGGTGACTTCGGCGCGGGTTGGTGCCGGTGAGAAGCGCATCGACTCCAGCAGCTGCGTCGCCACCACCGGTCTCTAACAGCTTTTTAATCCCGCCTTTCGATGATCTGTTCAGCTATATGTACGAAAAACTGAATAATTAAATCTTGATCGTATTTAACGAAAGCCCGGCCTAACTCGCCGGGCTTTTTTCTTGCCCGCCACGGAGTCGAGCGCATGGAGCTTCTCTACCGCCTGCTCGACGGGTTAGATACATGGTTTACAGCCGGCCTGTTCGGAGCTGTTGGAGCAAGCTGGTGGCACCGGGACGATCTGGTAGACAGAAAGGCCTGGGTCAGGCCCGGAGGAGGGATCGGCGTGGTAGACGATTCCTCCTCCTGGAGTCCATGACGATGATCAGGCTTGCGCCGCGCTCATCCCGCCAGTGGCCATGGATTTTTTGCGCACCGCTTGATAGAGCAGGCTGGAAACCATGAAGCCCGCAATGGCCAGTATGCTCATCAGGGTGAAAACATAGTTGTAACCCTGTTGACCGGGGAAGTGGTCGAGGATCGCGCCGTAGATGACATAGGCAAACATGCCGGGTGCATAGCCGATCAGGCAACCGATGCCGAAGGCCGAGCCGGTGATGTGCTGGGGAATGCCGACTTCACCCATGGGGGCCCAGAACACGCCGCGCATGGAGAACACGATCAGAGCGAAGGACAGGGTGGCGGCCATGCCCGCATAGATGAAGCCCGGGCTTTTCGGAATCAGCATGATCACGCCCATCACTGGCAACAGCGCCAGGAATGCCCACTTCAGGTAACGGCTGGTGCTTTTGAACTGCTTGTCGGCAATGAAACCGCCGGCAGGCCCGCCTAGGATCTTCAGGAAGTACTGGTTGATGATGCCGTAGGCGCCCACCAGTGCCACGGGCAACCCGTACATTTCCTTGAGGTAGGGGATGAAATAGGTCAGGCCGCAGTAGACGATGTAGACCATGAACACGTTGAGGCTGACCAGCCAGATTCCCGGCACCTTGATCGCCTCCATCAGGTTCGCCAGACCGTTCTTCGGCTTGGCCACCGACTGCGCGCTGCCGCTCTTGAGCAGGAACCAGGTCAGGGTGCCGGCCAGAATATCGATGACCGAGTAGAACAGGATCGCAGACTTCAGGCCGGTTTCGCCCGAACCCATGGCGACGAACACGCCCAGGGCGGAAAAGGCCACCAGGGTGTCAACCACGCCACGCCCGCCTTCGAGCAGGCCGAACAACCGGCCTTGCTCCTGATCGTCACCCAGGTTGCGGATGGCTTTGAGCAGCGAGGGCCAGAACAGGCAGTCGGCACAGATGGCCAGCAGACTGAACACGATCAGCAGATTGCTGAAGGGTGGAAAGGTCGCCAGGTACAAGCCCAGGCCACCGGTGCCGATCAAGCCGAGCGGGATCAGCTTGCGCGTGTCGTAGCGATCGGCGAGCAGGCCGCCTACCACAAACAGCGCGGTGGCGATGATCGCGTTGGCACTGAGCAGCATGCCGATTTCAGTGTGGCTCAAGCCCATGAATTCCTGCATGGGTACATAGAAGGCGTCCTTGAGGTTCGCCAGTTTGTAGATGGTGCCGCCACCGAGGATGAGGATCAGGAATCTGAGCCATTTGGCCTTGTTTTGAGTTGTCATTATTGTTCTCCGGGCGTAATCGGGTCGTCAGGATCAGGCGTTGGAAGAGGTGGCCAGGGTCAGTTCGGCCAGCGTGCGCAATTCGGCCAGCAGGCTACGGACATAGGCGACCTGGTTGTTCGCCCAGCGGTGTTCGTCGGCCAGCATTCGCTCAAGGGAGTAGCCGTTCGGCAGCGGCGTTTCGCTCATCTCCCGGTAGGCAATGAAGGGATCGGCCGCCTCAGTGCTCTGGCGGAAGGCCGGGGCCACGTAGTGGTTTTCCTGCTCGAGGATGAACGCGATCACCTGCGGGGCTGCTTCGCCGAGCATCAACAGCTCGAACAGCATGCGGGCGCTGGGCAGATCGTCCTCGTCGCTGCCCTGCAAAACGCCGTAATGGCCGAAGCCGTTTTGCTCGGGGACGATGCGCACACCCTTGAGGTGAGTCTGGCGGATGTGCGGCGCCAGGTTGCGCAGGGCCTGCAGGGGCTGTTCGCAGGCATTGATCATGTTGCCGAAGTCGAACAGGGCATGCAGGCGAGGGTGGTTGAGGCGGTTGAGCAGTTGTGCGATTTCGCCGCTCTTGAGTTCTTCATGCTGCTCGAAGTCAAAGTACAGATCGTGTGCGTCGGCCTGTTGCGCCAGGTAGTGCAGGTCGGTCTCGATCACGTCCATGACCCGCGACAGCGTGCCCTCGTAACGTGAGTAAACGCGAATGTTGCGCACCCCCAGGGCGATGGCGATGGCGATCACCTGGTCGACATCCTTTTTCAGCGTGCTGCTGATTTCCAGGTGCACATCCAGCCCCAGCGCTTTGGCTTTGGCGGCAAACGCCTGGAGCTGCGCGGGTGACATTTGGCTCAGGCTGTTTTCCTCGCCGTCGAGCAAGTGCAGGCTCAGGCCTTGCAGCTCGTGGCGATAGGCGAAGTCCAGCATGTCGGCAGGGATGACACGACCGTGGGTGAGGTTGGTCAGTAGCGGGTAGGCGTGGGCAAACAGGCGCAATTGCCCGAGACGTTCAAGTAGCCGCCGGGCCAGTGCGTCCGTCAGCACGGGAACAGCCCCGTGTTCGACCACCTTATGGCTCAGCAAGGCGTTGAATCGTTCCTGGATCTTATTGTTCATTAGAGTCGTTCCTGGTTCAGACACCGGGTCTACCGGCGCAGCCTTTATCGCGCCAGTCAGGAACTCTCGATAGATCCATTATCAGTTAATTGATAAGACCACTTGCCTCGCATCAAGTGGTCGGCGGCAGATAACCCAAGGTGCGCAAGGCCTGGGCCAGGGCCTCGACACGCTCCCGCGCCTGGTTTTCAGGCGTACCGGCAAAGCCGATCAACAGGGCCGGCGGCAGGGCATGCTTGATGCGGTAGTCGCTTAAGGCGTAAGTGTGGATGTTGTGCTGGGCCAGTTGCCGGGCGATGTCAGCGTCACTGAGTTCGGGGGGCAGCCAGGCGATCAGGTGCATGCCAGCATCCGTCGGGGTAATCCTGAAGAAGCTGCCAATCTGCTTTTCAAGCTGTTCGATCAATGCCTGCTGGCGCGCCTTGTACAGCGCACGCATGCGGCGGATGTGCCCCAGGAAGTGGCCTTCGATCATGAAGTCTGCCGTTGTCGCCTGAAGCAGGGTAGGCGGACTGCGATCCATGACCGCGCGCAGGGTGCAAAAGGGTTCGACCAGGGCCTGCGGCAGAATCACGTAACCCAGTCTCAGTGACGGAAAGAGCACTTTGCTGAACGTTCCGACGTAGATCACCCGGGCCATCTGGTCCATGGCATACAGCGCCGGGAGGAGGCGGCCACTGTAGCGAAACTCACTGTCGCAATCGTCCTCGATGATCCAGCTTTGATGCTGCGCAGCCCAGTCGATGAGTGCCTGGCGCCGCGCATAACTCAGGGTGACACCCAAAGGATGCTGGCGCGAAGGTGTACAAAACACCAGGCGGGCATCAGGGCACTCGGTCAAGCCTTGCTGGACATCGATCCCCTGTTCATCGATACGCAACGCAATCACCTGAGCCCCCTGGGCCTGCAACGCAATGCGCGCGGCGATGTGCCCCGGGTCCTCCATCCAGACGCTGTCCTGCGGATTGAGCAGCAGCATGCCCAGCAGGTTGAACGCTTGCTGCGCGCCGGAAACGATCACCACTTGCCCGGCATTGCAGTCGATGCCACGCGCATCGAAGACGTATTCGGCAATCGCGGTGCGGAACGCCTGCAAGCCTTGCAACTCGCCATAACCCAGAATGGCCTTGGTAGGCTTGAGCAGATGACGGTTCATCAGGCGCCGCCAGATCGCCTGCGGGAATGCGTCATAGGTGCTATGGCTGGGCAGGAAGGAGGTCGGGGTCGCGGGGTCCCAGTCGGCATAGGACACCCCGCGAAAATGATCGCTGCGCAGCGACAGCATCGACTGGCTCAAGTCGGACAGGCGCGGTGGCTGGCGCGGTTGCTCATCCTCGATACCCCGGCTTTCCCACTCAGTGCCGACATACGTACCGGCGCCAGTACGCGAGGCCAGGAAACCTTCGGCAATCAGCTGATCGAAAGCATTGAGAAGGGTGATCCGCGACAACCCCAACTCGTTGCTCAAGGTTCGGGTCGACGGCAGGCGCACGCCCCCCTGGATTCTGCCATTGAGTATCTGTTTGCGAATCTGCAGATACAGTTGGCGGTACAGGGGAATGGCACTGGCACGGTCCAGCTCGATAGCCGACAGCAGCAAACCTGCGGGGGATTTCATGACATGCTCGACTGGGTGAAATGGGGTGCGACCTGGAAACCGTCAGGCGACGGGGAGGTAAGGGTATCCAGCGATACCCGATAAGTCATCCGTCTGGCGTTGATGTCCGGCGAGGCAGTCCCTGAGTGGCGACGCAGTGCCGGGCGCATCACATTGGCGGGGCTGGAAGCAGCCCGGCATACTGGCGGAATCATTCACTCGTTAACGGAGACGGCGATGAGGGCGGAGCCCGAAGTCAGCCAGGTAAAAAGGCTACGTCAGTTCATAACCTACGCCCGGCTGGCGGCCGTTACTGTGTCAATAATAGGCGTAGTTGTGCTGGCTGGTTGGCTGCTGGATGTGCCTGTGCTAAGGACTGTGCTTCCTGGCTGGACTACGATGAAGGTCAATACCGCCTGTATGTTCACTGTTCTCGGAGCGGGACTGTGGTGCGCTACTTTCAGAGCGTCTCTGGCCGCAGGCTTGATCAGGCGGCTTGGCGCTGTCCTGGCGATACTCGTCGGGGGGCTGACGCTCATTGAATATGTCATGTCGGTTGATCTGGCTATAGATCTACTGCTTCCTTTCTCACTTCAGCACACCCAGGGGGGACTTTTTCCGGGACGAATGGCGCACGCGACAGCACTGTGTCTTCTGCTTTCTGGCCTGAGCCTTGTTCTTGATGGGAGGCGATTACTGCCGCAAATATTCTCTTCATCAGCGCTATTTATAAGCCTGATGGCGCTTGTTGGTTATTTGTTCGACGTCAGCGCGCTTTACTCGGTCGGCCTCTATAGCACTATGGCCATTCATACGGTTATTGCGCTGATCCTGCTCAATACCGGGCTGCTGGTTATCCAGCCGCGTTCGGGATTCGTCGAGTTGCTGATAAGCGATACCGCAGGTGGCAATGTGGCGAGAAGCTTGCTGGCCAGTATCCCGGTTGTAGTTCTGAGCATCGGAGGTGTGCTGGTCGTCGGAGAAGGGCTGGGCTACTACGACAACCGGTTCAGCTTGGCGTTGATGGCAACTCTGAGCATCGCCATGCTGATTGCGGTAATCCTCAGAACTGCCAGGCACCTCCATCGGATCGATAAATCGAGAGAGAATGCTCAGGCAGAGCTGGCTGCTCTGAATGCGGCCCTTGAGTTACGGGTAATCGAGCGGACCAGTGCACTGGAAGCTGTGAACAGCAAACTGATGGGCGAAATGTCGCAGCGACAAAAGGTCGAAGACGATGTGCGCCGACTGTCGCTGACGGATGAACTGACCGGTTTGCACAATCGCCGCAGTTTCTTTCTTTTGGCTGACCAGCTCATGCGCTCGGCTCGCCGTAATGATCAATCCTGTTTGTTGTTTTTTATTGATCTCGATGGTCTGAAAAAGACCAATGATGCCCACGGCCATGAGGCGGGCGACCTGGCGATCGTAGCCGCTGCGCAGGTGCTCGAAGCGGCGTTTAGACATAGCGATGTTGTCGCGCGGATCGGCGGTGATGAGTTTGTGGTCCTGGCTGTCGACACAGGGGAGTCGGCGGATGCCCTTTCTGCTCGTGTGCAAGCACTGGTCAATGAGTTCAATGGTAGTGACCGTTGTCGTTATCCTGTCGGCTTAAGCATCGGCGCAGTTGGATGTTCGCCAAAGGAGCTGAAGCCGCTGGGTGAGCTACTGGCGGGTGCCGATGCCGCGATGTACGCCAATAAACAGCGTCGCCGTCAGCATGTTCTTCATCGTGACGGGGGTGTAGCAGGTGTCCAGCCAAAGCACGCAGACGGCCAACTTGAATCGTCCTTGGTCTTGTAGAAGCATTCGAGTGGCTGCTTTTGGCTGTGGATTCGCTCCAAGCGTTGCGGGCCGATGGATTTGATTTCTGTGAGCAATAGGCGTCCTTGGCCGGTGTTCGCTACAGTAGGTAGGTCATCGAAAAGGAGATCGAACATGCAATGCTTAATTTGCCAGGCTGCCTCTAAAATCGTACATATCGCTGGATGCTGGTCAGAGATTAAATGCTCGGCCGGGTGTGGACACTTTAGAGTCTCAGCGAACCTTGTTGCGAAGATGAAGTTCAAGAACGAGTTCTTTGACGTGGAACGAACAACGCAATGGCTGGAGATGGCTCGACGGGAGGGGCCAATGCCGTTGATATCGACCTACGATTACAATGTTTCTTTGTTGCATCGTGCCACTAAAGAGCGATCTGACAGTTTGCCGAGTCGTTCCAGGAAATCGATGACTTTGGAATAAATGGACTTCTGACTTCGAGCCGCCGACACGCCAGGTTTCCTCTTTGGCGCAGTCACCGACGGGGTAGTGCCACTCTTCGCCGAACAATTTGCTGAGCAGCTCGCTTTGATGCCAGCACTCATTGGTGGATTCGATGTTGCGAAGTTCGTCGACCCGATTGAACAGACGGCGCGCAATAACACCGAAGATACCTACCGATGACCATAAAAAAGCCCCGCCAGGCGCAATGCCGGGCGGGGCTTTGGTGACTCAGGAACGGTGGGTTAAGCGACGTTCATGGTCTTGTGCGTATCAATCAAATGCTGCACCACACCCGGATCGGCCAGGGTGGAGATATCGCCCAACCCTTCATATTCGGCCGTAGCAATCTTGCGCAGAATGCGGCGCATGATTTTGCCCGAACGGGTTTTCGGCAGGCCCGGCGCCCACTGGATCACATCCGGTGAAGCAATCGGACCAATCTCCTTACGCACCCAGTTTTTCAGTTCCGGGCGCAGCTGCTCGCTCGGCTCTTCGCCACCGATCAACGTGACATAGACATAAATGCCCTGCCCTTTGATGTCGTGCGGCGCACCGACCACCGCCGCTTCGGCGACTTTCGGGTGAGCAACCATCGCGCTTTCGATCTCGGCGGTGCCCATGCGGTGACCGGACACGTTGAGCACGTCATCCACGCGACCGGTAATCCAGTAGTAACCGTCTTCGTCACGATCTTCTGCAACCTGCGTCGAGTGCCAATGTTCTATTCGGGGACCTAGCTACATGGCATCCCTCCACAGGCGGGAGGGCTGGGATGTCCAGGTGCAATAGGCGCGATGGGTCGATTTTTACCGGTCACAACTGATAGACATCGACCGTTGGTGTTGAAAGATTGCGCTCTTCAAGTGATGCCGACAGTGCCGCTGTCCCGAAGGGCTCATGAATCACATTTATGTGATTCTGATATTAGTGCTATCCGATTAGTGCTGTTTATCAATCAATAGTCGAAGGGTAAGTTGCTTCTCTGCGAATTCAAGCCGAGAGCAATCCATGACCCAGCACATCATCCGCAAGTGCCTGCCCGCCGCAGCGAAGGCGGGCACCCTTTGTTTTGCTCTGTGCGCCGCTGCGGTCATGGAGGCGGGCGATCGCGGTCCGCTGATCATCGAGAAACAGGGAAGCCTGATGGCCGGCGGCGGGCTGATGACCCAGCCGGGTGTCTTTGATCCGTACACACCGATGAAGCCTGATGGCCAAACCTATCATGGCGATCACGTGTATGCGTTCTACCAGGTTCCGGTCGACGCTCGCCCGCTGCCGATTGTCATGTTGCATGGTGCAGGGCAGTCCGCGAAGTCCTGGGAAACGACGGCCGACGGTCGAGAAGGGTTCCAGAACCTCTTCCTGCGTCGTGGCTTTTCCACCTACCTGATCGACCAGCCGCGCCGTGGCGATGCGGGACGCAGTCTGGTTGAAACGACAATCAAACCGGTGGCGGACGAGCAGCTGTGGTTTAACCAGTTCCGCATGGGTGTGTGGCCAAACAGCTTCGAGGGCAGTCAGTTTCCAGATGGGCAGGAGGCGCTGGAGCAATTCTTCCGCTCGATGACGCCCAATACCGGTCCTTACGACATTGATGTGGTTTCCAATGGTGTGTCCGCGCTGCTGGAAAAGACTGGCCCGGCCATTCTGTTTACCCACTCGCAAGGTGGCGGGCCCGGTTGGCTGACGTCGATCAAGAGTCCCAATGTGCGAGCCATCGTGGCGTTCGAGCCGGGCAGCAGCTTCGTGTTTCCCGAAGGTGAAGCCCCGGTGCCGATCCCCAGTGCGTTCGACACACTCTCGGCGCAGGTCGTATCCAAGGCGCAGTTCGAAGCGCTGACCCGCATCCCCATCGTCATCTTCTATGGCGACAACATCCCCGAAAAACCGGTGCGTCTGCCCGCGCAAGACAGCTGGCGCGCCCGGCTTGAGATGGCGCGCCTGTGGCGAGACGCCGTGAACCGGCATGGCGGTGATGTAAGGCTGATCCATTTGCCTGAGATCGGGATCAAGGGCAATTCCCACTTTCCCTTCTCGGACCTCAACAACGTCGAGATCGCGGATCTGGTTTCGAAGTTTCTCGCAGAGAAAGACCTGGATTGAAAACGAGCCCGGCGATGGCCGCCGAGCCCCTCAGAAGTCGCAACAGGCAGGATTATTCATATGACGCGAACCACGATAAAGGCCACCGTTCTGGCCGCAATGATCGGTATATCGGCAGCTGAAGTTGAGGCCGCGGACTACAAACAGAATCCATTCACATTGACCTACGGTGGCGCGCTGACGAAGAACGAGCCGGGCAAGGTCAACCTCCATCCGGTCACCTACAAGCTCAATGGCCTGGACATTTCCGCCAACGTTTACACCCCGGCGAACTATGACTCGGCGAAGAAATACCCGGTTGTCGTGGTGGCGCATCCCAATGGCGGGGTGAAGGAGCAGGTTGCAGGCCTGTATGCCCAGCGCCTGGCAGATCAGGGCTACATTACGATCACTGCGGATGCGGCGTATCAGGGCGCCAGCGGCGGTCAGCCGCGTAACGTCGATAAACCCGCGTATCGCATCGAGGACATCCACGGCATGGCGGATTTCATCGCCCGCTACCCCGGCGTCGACAGTACGCGTTTGGGTTTGCTCGGCATTTGCGGCGGTGGCGGCTATTCATTGAAGGCGGCGCAAACCGACAAGCGATTCCAGTCGATCGCAACCTTGAGCATGTTCAACTCAGGGCTGGTTCGCCGTAATGGCTACCGGGATTCGCAACTGTCCACGGTCCAGGAGCGCTTGCAGCAAGCTTCCGCTGCCCGCGCCCAAGAAGCGGCCGGTGGGGAAATTCTCTACACCGGGGATGCCAGGCTGACGGACGAGCAGATCGCCAAATTGCCGTTTGATCTGTATCGGCAGGGTTTTGAGTATTACGGCAAAACCCATGCTCATCCTAACTCGACCTTCAGATACACCTTGAGCAGTTTGCTGGACTTGATGAGCTTCGATGCAACGGACCAGATCGAACTGATCGACAAGCCATTGCTGATGATCGCGGGCAGTAAGGCCGACAGCCTGTACATGTCGGAGCAAGCCTTTTCCAAGGCCACCGGCACGAAAGACAAGTCGTTGGTCAAGATCGATGGCGCGACCCATATTGAAACTTACTGGGTGCCTGCCTATGTGGACGTCGCAATGGACCAGCTGACCGCGTTTTACGCCAGAACGCTCTGAATTGAAGGAGCCGTCATCATGAACAAGACCCTTTTCGGGATCGCGATGTGCGCCGCGACACCCTTCGCCAGCGCAGCCGGGCAAGCAGACAATGTCAGTGAGTCCCAGGCTGCCCAGCAGATCCGACGTGCAGGTACGCAGGCTTCGGCGGCGGGGCCGGCGGATTTTTTCTCCGGGCGGGTGCGCGTCGATCCCTTGTTCCCCGCCACTGGCGAAATCAATGCATCTGGCGCCTACGTTACCTTCGAGCCGGGCGCGCGTTCGGCTTGGCATACCCATCCAGCAGGCCAGCGATTGGTTGTGATCGCAGGTGTGGGCCTGACTCAGGAATGGGGCAAGCCCGTGCAGGAAATCCGTCTGGGAGACGTGATTGTCTGCCCTCCGGGCGTCAAGCACTGGCACGGTGCCGCACCGACAAGCGCCATGACTCACCTGGCTGTGACCGGCGTGGTGGATGGCAAAAGTGTGCAATGGCTGGAGAAAGTCGTCGATTACCCAAACAACCCACAAAGTCCGGCGACGCCGCAAGCAACGTCTGCCGAGCATGCCGTTTCCGAGGTGCTGTCAGCCAAGCAGCAGGCTATCCCGTTGATTGCAGCCTCCATGGCCACAAGCAACATGCCCATGCTCAATGCTGCCTTGAACAAGGGGCTGAATACGGGGCTGACCGTCAGCGAGGCGAAGGAAATCCTGGTGCAGCTCTACGCTTACACCGGCTTTCCTCGCAGTCTCAACGCACTCGGCGAGCTGATGAAAGTGGTGGACGCACGCAAACAACGCGGCATTCAGGATGATCCGGGGCGCGAGCCCGGTCGTGTCATTCCAACCGGCGCTGAATTGCTGGTCGTGGGCAAGGCCAATCAGACCCGCATTTCCGGTGCACCCGTCCAGGGCCCGCTGTTCGACTTTGCACCTGTCATCAATCAATATTTGCAGGCGCATTTGTTCGGCGACATCTTCGAGCGAGACAACCTGGATTGGCAAAGTCGTGAACTGGCTACGGTCGCAGCGCTGGCCGCCACGCCCGGTGTGGAGCCGCAACTGCGTTCGCACATGGCTGCCAGCATGAGAGTAGGTCTGAGCGCTGCGCAATTGCGTCAACTCGTTCAGGTACTGGCCGACCAAGGTGACGCTGATGCGGCCAAGCGTGCCGGCGAGGCGCTGGACGAACATCTGGCTAAAACGGCCGGGCGGCCGTGAGTCAGGGATCGGCCACCCGTCAAGCGCGCAGGCCTGTCAGCTGGAATAGCGCAGGGCTTCACGCAGCAACGTAAAGGCGGGTGAACTCTGGCGTCGGCTTGGATAGTAGAGGTGGTATCCCGAGAATGGCTCGCACCAATCCGCGAGTACGCGAATCAACCGACCCTGTGCGACATGCTCCTGCACCAGGTCTTCTGGCATATAAGCCAGCCCCAACCCCTGGAGGGCGGCCTCCAGGCGCATGGCAATGTTGTTGAACACCAACTGGCCTTCCACGCGTACTTTCAATTCTTGCCCGTTCTTCTCGAACTCCCAGAGGAAGAGGCCACCATAAGTCGGCATGCGCAGTGTGATGCAGTTGTGCTGCATGAGATCGCTCGGGATTTTTGGTTTCGGATACCGAGCGAAATACGCTGGGGAACTGACCACTGCCATGCGCATGTCGGGGCCGATACGCATCGCGATCATGTCCTTGGCGACCTGCTCACCCAACCGGACGCCAGCGTCGAAGCCTTCAGCCACGATGTCGGTCAGGCCGTAATCGACGATGATCTCGATCTTGAGATCGGGATTGTCGGGCAGCAGCTTTGCGAGCACGGGATGCAGGATCGTGATCGCAGAATGCTCGCCTGCCGTGATACGCAGTTTGCCTGAAGGCTTGTCACGGAATTCGCTGAGCAATGCAAGCTCGTTGTCGATCTCTTCGAATCTGGGGGCGATCACTCGCAGCAGATGTTCGCCCGCTTCCGTGGGGGATACGCTGCGAGTGGTGCGAGCAAGTAACCTGACGCCCAGTCGTTCCTCCAACTGACGCATGGCCCGGCTCAAGGCAGGCTGCGACATGCCCAGTTTGGCAGCCGCGCGGGTGAAACTGCGCTCCTGTGCCACGGCCGAAAAGATCGCGAGTTGGTCGTAGCTTTCGGCGGTCATTGATACGCCCCTGTTATGAACCGTTCGCGATTATGCCATCCAGCATCACCAATCGCTTGGATCTCACCCTCCCTCTATTCAAGGCAGATTCCAGGCGTAGCGGGCAAGCTATCGAGAAATGCGGCAATCTGCCGCGTACCGCGCAAGTGCACCGTAGAAATTTGCGGGCCTATAGCCAGGCGCACCGCCTCGATACCTGGGCGATAGCCGCGATCGAAATTCCACACGAAGTTCAGAAAGGTCAGGAACGCCCGGTCGAGCTTCTCTGTACAGCCTGCTGCAAGGTCAGGGCGAGGGCGGTTCATTACGCTGCGCATGATCACCCGGGTGAAACAGGTGAGCCGCGATGTATCGAGCCAGATGATCAGGTCGGTACGGGGCAGGCGAAGGTCGAAGGTTCGCCGCGCATAGTTGCCTTCACAAATCCAGGCATCCGGTGCGACCGCTTCGCGGACCCGTGTGCGGAACTGCTCAGCGTCGGGTTCGACCCAGCCGGGCTCCCAGAACAGCGTGTCCAGGTGAACCACGGGCAGGCTCAGGCGCTTGCCGAGGGCGCGGGCGAGGGTGGATTTGCCGCTACCGGCATTGCCCAGAATTACAATCCGTTGCATGAGGACTTCCTGTCGCAAAAAAAGCCGGCAATTGTGCAGGTTTTGGATGGCCAGTTAAAGGCTGATGGATGGGCTCATTCCATTCCTTCCTCGGCGGATCGGCCTCGACATCGCCCAATCAGACTAGGCAGCCCTGACGATTCTCTCGTGTGCCGCTGGCACCAAACTCGAAGGCCAGAGGGGTGTCGCTTCATGTGTGCCCCGCCTAACGAGCAGAAGGCGCCGCGATGGAGTTTGCATTCAGCGACGAACAGGAAATGATCCGCGCATCGGCCGAGGGTTTTCTCGCCGATGTCTCGGATTCTGCCGCCGTACGAGCGACGATGGTCAGCGAGCGAGGTTTTGAGGAGGCGCTCTGGCAGCGCCTGTGCCGCGAAATGTACTGGCCGGCGATTCATATTCCCGAAGCGTACGGCGGCCTGGGACTGGGCTTTGTCGAGCTGTCGATTTTGCTGGAACAGATGGGCCGGCGCTTGCTGTGTTCGCCGTTTTTCGCCACCGCCTGCATGGCCACACCCGCGCTCAGGCGCTCAAACACCGTGCCGCCGACATGATGCTGCAGGTCGAATGCGCACGTTCGGCCAGCTATTACGCGGCCTGCGTGGCCCAGGAAGTCCTCGATCCTGAAGGCGATCCGCAGGTGGCCGCCGAGCGGTCGCTGGCGGCGGCGCTGGCCAAGGCGCAGTGCTCTGAAACCTATTTCCACTGTGCATCCGAGTCGATCCAGTTGCACGGCGGCGTTGGTTTCACTTGGGAATACGATCCGCACCTCTACTTCAAACGTGCTCGCGCCAGCGAAAGCTTTCTCGGCGCACCTGCCTGGCATCGAGAGCGCATTGCCGTAGCGATTCTTGACGAGCATATGTTTCCCGAGGAACGCAAAGCCTGGGAGCGCAAACTCGCAGAGGGTGGCTGGACGTGTGTGGGCTGGGCGCCGGAGCACGGTGGGCGAGGTCTGTCGATCAGCCAGCAGGTGATTTTCCACGAAGAGTACGCCCGCGCTGGCGGCCCGGGACGCATGGGGCATATCGGCGAAGGGCTGGCCGGACCGACCATTGCCGCGCGCGACCCGATCCTGCGCCAGCGCCTGGCCGAAGCCTGGAGCGGGCTGCGGATCATGCGCTACAACTCGCTGCGCATGCTGTCAGGTAGCCAGGACGGTTCGCTGTGCAAGGAAGCGACCATCTACAAACTGTTCTGGTCCACCTGGCACGCCAGCCTCGGCAAGCTGGCGATGGACGTCCTCGTTGCCGAGGCGGAACTGCTGGAAGCCGCGCCCTATCAACTCGCCCGTTTGCAATCGCTGTACCTGTTCAGTCGCGCCGACACCCTCTACGGCGGCAGCAACGAGATCCAGCGCAACATCATCGCCGAGCGCGCCCTGGGAATGCCCAAAGAACCGCGCCTGTGCACCTGACCAAGGAGTTTTCCATGTCTGTTCCCAACTATGTTGCAGGTCACGGCCTGTTGCGTGACAAGTCGGTGCTGATCACGGTCCCCTCGATGTGACGCTCACCGGCACCATGCGCATGACCCGTGCGATGTTGCCGAAGATGATCGAGCGGCGTGCCGGGGTCATCGTCAACAATGCTTCGGTGCTGGGCTGGCGGGCACAGAAAGAGCAGTCGCACTACGCCGCGGCCAAGGCCGGGGTCATGGCGTTGACCCGTTGCGCCGCGGTCGAGGCCGCCGACTACGGAATCCGCATCAACGCGGTGAGCCCGAGCATTGCGTTGCACGATTTCCTGCGTAAGTCCGCCCCTCAGGCGGTGCTTGATCAACTCGCCGCCAACGAGGCGTTTGGTCGTGCCGCCGAGGTTTGGGAAGTGGCCAACGTGATGATGTTTCTGGCCAGCGACTACAGTTCTTACATGACCGGCGAAGTGTTGTCGGTTTCCAGTCAGAGGGCGTGAACATGGCACGTATTTTCGACACGCCCCTCGCCTTGCACGATGCGGTGGGAGAGGTGTTGGGCGTCAGCGACTGGCTGGTGCTTGCGCAGGACCGCATCGACAGGTTCGCCGAGGCGACCGGTGATCACCAGTGGATTCACGTCGATCCGCTCAAAGCAGCCAGCGGTCCCTTCGGCGCCTGCATCGCCCATGGCTATCTGAGCCTGGCGTTGGTCAATCTGTTTTTACCGCAGATCGTCGAGGTGCGCGGCATTGCCATGGGTGTCAATTATGGCTGCGAGCGGGTGCGTTTTCCCACGGTGGTGCGTGTTGGCTCGCGGGTGCGCGGCAGTGCGCAATTGATGGCGGTCGAGGAGGTCAAGGGCGGCGTTCAGGCGACCATTCGCGTCAGCGTCGACATCGATGGCGAGGAACGTCCCGGCTGTGTGGTCGACACCATCAGCCGTTACTACCCCGCGTGAACCCTTTAGCAGAACATTCGAGGAATCCAGCATGAAAGAAGCCGTCATCGTTTCGACCGCACGTACCCCGATCGGCAAAGCCTTTCGCGGTGCATTCAATGACACCGACGCCCCGCAGCTCGGCGGCCATGTGGTGCGCGAAGCCGTGCGTCGCGCCGGCATCGAGCCGGGCGAAGTGGACGATGTGATCATCGGTGCGGCAGCGCAGCAGGGCACGCAGTCTTATAACTTGGGGCGTCTGTGCGCGATTGCCGGCGGCTTGCCGACCTCGGTCGCCGGGATGGCGGTCGAACGCCAATGCTCATCGGGGCTGATGAGCATTGGCATGGCCGCCAAAGGCATCATGTGCGACGAAATCGACATTGCCGTGGCCGGTGGCCTGGAGTCGATTTCGCTGGTGCAGAACAAGCACAAGAACCTGTACCGCAATCAGTCAGGCTCGGTGATCGAGCTGGATCCGCACGCTTATATCCCAATGATCGAAACCGGCGAGATCGTCTCCGCACGCTACGGGATTACCCGCGAGGAACAGGACGAATACAGCTATCAGAGCCAGGTGCGTACCGCGCTGGCCCAGAGTAATGGATTGTTCGACCGTGAACTTGCGCCGCTGACCAGCCGGAAGGCGATCTTCGACAAGGCCAGTGGCGAAACCCGCTACGAATCCGTCACCTTGCTTCGCGATGAGTGCAACCGCATCGACACCACCCGCGAAAGCCTGAGTGCGCTGGAACCGGTGTGGCCGGGCGGTCAGTGGAGTGAAAAGGGCCGCTTCATCACGGCCGGCAACGCCTCGCAACTGTCCGACGGTGCTTCGGCCTCGGTGTTGATGAGTGCCAAATTGGCCGAGAAACGTGGCCTGGAGCCGCTGGGGATTTATCGCGGCATGGCGGTCGCCGGCTGCAACTCCGACGAGATGGGCGTCGGCCCGGTCTACGCCATCCCGAAACTGCTCAAGCGCCATGGCCTGACCGTGGACCACATTGGCCTCTGGGAGTTGAACGAGGCGTTTGCCTGTCAGGTGCTGTATTGCCGCGACACCCTGGGCATTCCCGCTGAACACATGAACGTCAACGGCGGTGCAATTTCGGTGGGCCATCCTTTCGGTATGTCCGGTGCGCGGATGGTCGGTCACGCGTTGGTCGAGGGGCAGCGCCGTGGATTGCGTTACGTGGTGGTGAGTATGTGCATCGGTGGCGGCATGGGTGCCGCCGCACTGTTCGAGGTGGTCTGAATGGTCAGTGCACAACAGGTTCAAGCGACCATGGCGCGTCATGTGGAATTGGTGGATGCCGGTGACATCGACGCGATCGTCGCGCTGTATGGTCAGGACGCGGTAGTCGAAGACCCCGTCGGCCAACCGCCGATTCGGGGCCTTGTCGCCATCGAACGCTTCTACCGCGAAGGGCTGGGCGCGAGCAAAGTCTAGGCGACCCTGACCGGCCCGGTTCGGGCGACACTCAACGGTTGTGGAGCGATGCAGTTTCGGGTCGATTTGGAATGGGCCGGGCAACCGTGTTCGCTTCATGTGATCGATGTGATGGAATTCAATGCGGACGGCAAGATTCGCTCGATGAAAGCCTATTGGAGCGAGGTCAACCTGGGCCCGCAGCCCTGAGACGATTCCCTGTAGGAGCTGGTGCAGCCTGCGATCTTTTCAGGATTGCGCTGCATCGAGAAACGCCGGGCGTTCGCCACCGCCGTGCACGGTGATGTCCGCGCCGCTGACATAATGTGCCAGCGTTGATGCCAGATACAGACAGGTATCGCCGATGTCTTCCGGAGCCGCCAGGCGTTGCAGCGGGATGGTCGCCGCCACCCGGGTAATGCCCGCCTGATCGCCATAATGCATGGCCGCCTGCTCGGTGAGAATCAACCCGGCCGTCACAGCGTTGACCCGCACCTTGGGCGCCCATTCCACCGCCAGCGAACCGGTCAGGTTCAGCAACCCGGCCTTGGCTGCACCATAAGCGGCAGTGCCCGGCGAGGGACGCGTCGCGCTGACGCTGCAAATATTGATGATTGCGCCACCGTCGGCTTGCGCCTGCATCACCTGATTGGCCTGCTGACAGAGATTCAGCGGCGCCAACAGGTTAAGGCGGATGATCGCTTCGCTAAAACGTGGCGAGGTGCTGGCCGCGTCGGCATTCGGTGAGCCGCCGGCATTGTTGACCAATACATCGAGGCGACCGAAACGCTCGACGATACTGTCGATCAACCGGCCGGACTGCTCGACATCCCGCAGGTCGCAGGGCAGAAACAGCGCCTCGCGCCCAGCTCTGGCAGGCAGGGTGTCCGGTGCTTCGCGACCGCAGATCACCACGTCGGCACCACAGTCGAGAAAACGCTGACTGATGCCGCGACCGACCCCCTTGCCACCGCCGGTGACCAGTACCACTTTGCCGCGAAAGTCCATCGGATCAAGCATGGGATGCCTCGCTCTGTCGCTCGGGAATGCTGTCGATGCTAGGTGCGTGGCACCCGGCAGCCAACGTCCGAAAAGACTAGGGCAGCGTAGTCCTGTCAGGAATAGACCATGGACTTTAGTTTCAGCCGCGACCAATTGCTGTTCCAGGACAACGTCAGAAGTTTTCTGATCAACGAGGTCACCCCGGAGCGTATTCGCGAATTGTGGCTCAGCGACAGCGGGCGCAGCGATCAGCTCTAGGCCCAATTGGTGGAGTTGGGCTTGACCTCGCTGACCGTTCCCGAAGAGCAAGACGGGATGGGCATGAATGAGCTGGACTTCATTCTGCTCGCTCAGGAATGTGATTATGCCGGCCTGCCCGAACCGCTGGTGGACACGATGCTGATCGGCGTGCCGTTGCTCGCCGCCCTTGATGAAAGCCACGCGGTACTCAAACAGCACTGGCTGACGCGCGTTGCGCAAGGCCGCGCGCGACTGGCGATTGCCGAACCGGGTAACCCGCTGGTCAGCGATGCTCATGTCGCCGATTTGCTGTTGCTGGCTCATGGCGATGAGGTGCATGCGGTCGAATCTGGCGCGGTGCGCCTGACCCGCAATGTGTCGGTCGATCCCAGTCGTCAGTTGTTTCAGGTCGACTGGACGCCGACGCCTGCCACTTGCGTGGCCAGCGGTGAACAGGGCTGTCGTTTATGGACCTCTGCGTTCAACCGTGGCGCTCTCGGCAGTGCTGCGCAGTTGTTGGGGCTGGCCAAGCGCATGGTCGACCTCGCGGTGGATTACACCTTCGAGCACAAGCAGTTCGGTAGCCGGTGGGCTCGTTTCAGGCGGTCAAGCATTTGATGGCCAACGTCGCGGTGCAGATCGAGTTCGCCAAAGGGCCGCTGTATCGCGCGGCCTACGCAGTGGCCGAGCAGCAACCGGGACAAGAAGTGCTGGTGTCCCATGCCAAGTTGGCAACTTCGGACGCAGCCATGCTCGCCGCAAAAAACATCATTCAGGCCCATGGCGCCATGGGTTACACCTGGGAAGTCGACCTGCACTTGTTCATGAAACGCGCCTGGGCGTTGGACAAGGCCTGGGGGGATCGTGGTCATCATAAAGGGCGAATCCGCGCGGCGTTGTTCGACGGCAATCCAGCACTGGGTGCTGGAAAAACTTTCTGACGACGACTGTGCCTGACGTCAACATTTACCTCGAGGTACACCATGCCTGAAGCCTAAATTGTCGACGCCCTGCGTACGCCCACCGGGCGGCGCAAAGGTGGTTTGAGCCAGATTCACGCCGCCGATCTGGGCGCCCGCGTCTCGCGTGCGCTGGTCGAGCGCAACGACATCCCCGATGACGATTACGACGACGTGATCTTCGGCTGTGTCGACACCATCGGCCCGCAGGCCGGGGACATTGCCCGCACCAGTTGGCTGGCCGCCGGCCTGTCGGAGGCGGTCCCCGGCACCACCATCGATCGCCAGTGCGGTTCGTCCCAGCAAGCGGTGCACTTTGCCGCCCAAGCGGTGATGAGCGGCACCCAGGATGTGGTCGTCGCCGGCGGCGTGCAAACCATGACCCAGATTCCAATTTCCTCGGCGATGATCGCTGCCGAACCGCTGGGCTTCAGTGACCCGTTCAGCGGCTCCGAAGGTTGGGTCCGGCGCTATGGCGCACAACCGCCAATTCAATTTCGTTCGGCGCAGATGATTGCCGAGAAGTGGGGGTTGTCCCGCGAACAACTGGAAGCCTATTCACTGGAGTCCCATCAGCGGGCATTGCAGGCCATTGAGCAAGGGCGGTTCAACCGGGAAATCGTGCCACTGGCCGGGGTCGTGCACGACGAAACACCGCGCCAGACCAGCCTGGCGAAAATGGCCGAACTGGACGTTCTGTTTGGCTGCGACGCGGCCAGCGCGATGTTGATCGTTTCTGAAACAGCACTCAAACGCTACGGACTGACACCGCGCGCGCGTATCCACCACCTCAGCGTGCGCGCCGCAGACCCGATCTGGATGCTCACCGCACCCATCCCGGCCACCGCTTATGTACTCAAGCGAGCCGGGATGAAGCTGGAAGACATCGAACGGGTGGAGATCAACGAAGCCTTCGCCTCGGTCGCGATGGCCTGGCTCAAGGAGACGGGTTATCCCCATGAACAGACCAACGTCAACGGCGGGGCGATTGCCCTCGGCCATCCACTGGGCGCGACCGGCACCCGGTTGATGTGCACGCTGTTGCATGAACTGGAGCGCAGCGGGAGACGCTTCGGTTTGCAGACCATGTGCGAAGGCAGCGGCCAGGCCAACAGCAACGACATCACCCGCTACGACGATGCGGCGTTGATCGTGCGCCAGGCCATCGAAACCTTCGGCGGTCTGGACGTGGTGGTCAACAACGCCGGCATCTGCCGCGACCGCATGTTCACCAGCCTCACCGAAGCCGACTGGGATGCGGTGGTGGCCGTGCACCTCAAAGGCCACTTCTGTATCGCCAGCCATGCCGCGCGTTACTGGCGCGAGCAGGCCAAGGGAGGTGCGCAGCTGAGTGCGCGGATCATCAATACAAGTTCCGGGGCAGGTTTGCAGGGCTCCATCGGCCAGTCCAACTATGCCGCTGCCAAGGCCGGTATCGCTGCGTAGACGCTGGTGCAGGCAGCCGAACTGGGTCGCTATGGCATAACCGTCAACGCCCTGGCCCCGGCCGCGCGCACCGGAATGACCGAGCAAGTGTTCGCCGATACCATGAAAAGACCCGAAGAGGGCTTCGACTACTTCGCTCCGGAAAACGTTGCGCCGCTGGTGGTCTGGCTCGGCTCGCAAGCGTCCAGTGCGGTGAACGGGCAGATGTTCGAAGTCGAGGGCGGCAAGTTGTCGATTGCCGACGGCTGGCGTAGAGGTCCGGAACTGGACAGGCAAGGGCGTTGGGCGGTGGGAGAGGTGGGGCCGGCGGTAGAGCAATTGATGGCCCGGGCGGTGCCTGCGGCGAAAGTGTACGGCAGCTGATTGGGCCGCCCGGGACTTCGGGATTTCCAATCCTTCTATATATAGAGGAAACGGGCTGTTTTCCGGCGTTCTGCAAGTGTTTGATAGAAAAGCGTAATTAAGGGTTGACGGCAGATTCAGGAAGTCTATAATTCGCCCCACTTCCGGCGCAGTCGAAACGGAAAACTCCTTGGTAAACAATGAGTTACGCAGTTTTCGGCAGCGAGTTGCTTCAGGTCATCGAAGCCCAGAAGGAGTCGGTCAGGCAGGGTGGTTTAGCTTGATTGACGATTCGATCTTCTCGGTCGAAAGCGGAACAAAAGAGGTGTTGACAGCAGCGAGTAACG
>NZ_JAGYGJ010000066.1:0-32953 GCF_019947405.1 Pseudomonas sp. GL-B-26
AGTAATCCATCTCCACAACCAAACGGATCGCCTCCGCTTTTTCCTCAGATGTAACAACCCGATATCCCATGATGATTCCTAAAGTCGACGCTCCTACATCATGGTCCAAAAATATTCGACCACTACACGGCAGCTCCTACAGGGGATCGCGTTCCAAATGTAGGAGCTGTCGAGTGAAACGAGGCTGCGATCTTTTGATCTTTTGCCGGTTTCTGGCATCCTGCGCCTCCATTTTTTGACCTGGCCCTGGCGCATTCCTCGTGACCTCATCCGAACACGCAAAACCCCGGCCCCGCTCCGACCTGATTTACGGCCTCGACGACCGTCCGCATCTGACCGCCACCGTCTTCGCCGCCCTGCAACACGTACTCGCGAGTTTCGTCGGCATCATCACCCCGACGCTGATCATGGGTGGCGCCCTCGGCCTGCAAAGCGAAGTGCCGTACCTGATCAGCATGGCGCTGTTCGTCTCGGGGCTGGGCACGTTTGTTCAGGCACGACGTTTCGGCCCGATCGGTTCCGGCCTGCTGTGTTTGCAAGGCACCAGCTTCTCATTCATCAGCGTGATTCTCAGTGCCGGTTTCATGGTCAAGGCCCGGGGTGGCGGCACCGATGAGATTCTGTCGACGATCTTTGGTGTGTGCTTTTTCGCCGCCTTCATCGAAGTGGTATTGAGCCAGTTCATCGGCAAATTGCGGATGCTGATCACCCCGGTGGTGACCGGCACGATCATCACGCTGATGGGCCTGTCACTGATCAAAGTCGCCATGACCGACATCGCCGGCGGTTTCGGTGCGGCGGACCTCGGCGCGGCCAGTCACCTGGCCCTGGCGGCCTTGGTGCTCGGAACGATTGTGGTGCTGAACCGGGCCGATGTGCCGTTCCTGCGCCTCGGCGCAATCGTCATCGGCCTGACCCTCGGCTATGTCGTGGCCTGGTTGATGGGTGACGTCAACTTCGCCAGCCTGCCCGACGTACCGCTGATGAGCGTACCGGTGCCGTTCAAGTACGGTTTTAACTTCGATTGGGTGGCGTTTGTACCAGTGGCGGTGATTTTCCTGGTGTCGCCGCTGGAAGCCGCCGGTGACTTGACCGCCAACTCGATGATTTCCCGGCAGCCCGTCAAAGGCCCGATCTACCTCCGCCGGATCAAGTCAGGCCTGCTCGCCGACGGCCTGAACTCGGCCATGGCCGCCGTGTTCAACAGCATGCCGATGGTGACCTTCGCCCAGAACAACGGCGTGATTCAGCTCACCGGCGTGGCCAGCCGCTACGTGGCGTTCTTCATTGCCGGTCTGTTGGTGGTGCTGGGGTTGTTCCCGATGATCGGCGCGGTGCTGCAACTGATGCCCAAACCGGTACTCGGTGGTGCTGAACTGGTGATGTTCGGCACCGTCGCTGTCGCCGGGATCAAGATCCTAGCCGAAGCCGGCCTGCATCGACGCAACATGCTGATCGTTTCGATTTCGCTCGGCATGGGTCTGGGTGTCGCGGCGGTTCCGGAAGTGCTGCGCGAGTTGCCGAAGGCGCTGCACAACATCTTCGAATCGCCGATCACCGTCGGCGCATTGTGCGCAATCGTGCTGAATATCTTCCTGCCTGAAGAATTCATTGAGCTGGAAGAGGACGACTTCGATCCGGAAGCCTCGATCCTGCAAGTCATGGAAAATCCGCCGGCCACTGAAACCGCCGCCAGCCTGAACCGCTGATGGGACCGTGCTACATTCGTTGCGACTCCGCTTGGTAGAAGGTTGACCGCACGTTGAACAAGAAAACCGGCATCCGGGCCGCCCAGGCCCATCAAACCCGAACCCGGATTCTCGAAGCGGCCGTGAAGGTGTTCACCCGCGACGGCTACTCCGGGGGGCGGGTGGAAAGCATTTCCCGCGAAGCCGATTCCAACGACCGCATGCTCTATTACTACTTCGGCAGCAAAGAGCAGTTGTTCATCTGCGTGCTGGAACACACCTATGAGCAATTCAATAAAGCCGAAAGCCAGCTCAAGCTGGACCTGAGCACACCGCTGTTGGCCCTGCAGGATCTGGTGGCGTTCGTCTGGAACTACTACGTCGAACACCCGGAATTCGTCGCCATCCTCAGTAACGAAAACCTGCATAACGGCAAGCACGCCCAACAATCCAGCGAGTTGCGCCGGTTGTCGGGAGAAGCGGTCGGCGTATTGCGACCAATCATTGAGGCGGGTCAGGTTCAGGGTTTGTTTCGTCAGGACCTGGACATCAAGCATGTGTATCTGATGATCGCCTCGCTTTGTTATTTCTATAACTCCAATCGGCATACGCTCAGTTCCTTCCTTGGGGAGGATCTGGCGGACAAGGGGCAGCGGGAGGATTGGTTGGGGTTTATCAAGGATCTGGTGCTTCGGGGGGTGATGAAGTTGCCCGACGAGCATCTGGGGTGACTGGGCCGGCCTCATCGCGAGCAAGCTCGCTCCCACAAAGGTTGCGCTGAACCTGGAGCGAGGTTTGCCCGCGATACTTTTAATGGCTCCCTGGATTAGCCCGCAGATGTGCAACCTTCTGTTCCAACCCTTCCCAACCCGGCGCATTTGAAGCAAACCGATTACGCAAAAACGCCGCCAGTTCCGCCACCTGCGTATTGGACAGGCTGTCCTTGAAACCTGGCATGTAGCCCAGGTCCTTGGTGGCCGGTGCATCGATGCCTTGCAGGATGACCTTGATCAGGTTGTCCGGTTGATCGCTGTGCACATTGGTATTGCTCGCCAGAGACGGACTCACACCAAACAGTTTCGGCCCCAGGCCATCAGCGTGACAGGCCTTGCACGAACCTTCGAACACCCGCTGACCGTTGCTCAATGACAGGCTGGCCACCGGGCGCGTGACCCTCTCCACCACTTGCGCTTCAGCCGGCGCGTCGTTGAGTGACGCCAGGTACACCGCCATCGCCCGGATATCCGTCTTGGGCAATTTCGCCAGTTCACTGACCACCGGCCCCATGGGCCCGGTCGCCACGCCATGGGCGTCGGAATAGCCGGTGCTGAGATAGTCGAACAGCTGATTCTCCGTCCACGGCGTTGGCGCTTTCGACAAACCGTTCAGCGCCGGCGCTTCCCAGCCATCGACCGTGCCGCCAGCCAGGAACGATGCACCGCCCTTCTCCGCGCCCATCAGGTTACGTGGCGAATGACAGGCGGCGCAGTGGCCCAGACCGTTGACCAGGTAGGCGCCGCGATTCCATTGCTCGCTACGTTCTGGCTGCACGCTGATCTCGCCCCGGCGCAAAAACAGCGAATTCCACCCGGCCATCAACGGCCGCAGATTGAATGGAAAACGCATATTGTTGGCTGTCGCGGGTTGGCTGACCGGCGCTTGTGACATCAGGTACGCATACAGCGCCTGCATGTCGGCATCGTTGATATTGCGAAACGCGGTGTAGGGAAACGCCGGGTACAGATTGCGCCCGTCGCGGCCGATGCCGTCGCGCATCGCACGCTCGAACGCCGGGTACGACCAGTTGCCGATGCCGGTCTTCACATCCGGCGTGATGTTGCTGCTGTAGAGCGTGCCAAACGGCGTCTGCATCGCCAGGCCTCCGGCATTGGTCGCGCCACCCGGCGCGGTATGGCAAACCGCGCAATCGCCGACCGCCGCCAGCAACCGGCCGCGCTCAAGGGTTGCTGCCGACCAGGTGCCGGCACTTGGCGGGGCAATCGGCGCGATTTCACCGTGATACGGCCACGCGGTGGCGGCCATACCGAGTACCGCGCCGAACGCCGCAAACAGCGAACCGAACAGCCACTTCGAGCGTTTGGCCGGCGACTTCGGTGGCTCGTCACAAGTGCCGGCATTCAACGCCGCCAGCACCCGTTCCGGGGTAATCGGCAGTTCGCGAAAACGAATCCCGGTGGCGTCATAAATGGCGTTGGCAATCGCCGCCGCACTCGGCACCGAGGCGGACTCACCGGCGCCCATCGGCGGCTGGTCCTGACGCGGCATCATCAAGACGTCGATCTGCGGCACTTCAGGGAAGGTCAGGATTGGATAACCGCCCCACTCCTTGCTGGCGACGGTGGACTCCTCGAAAGTCACCCGCTCCTTGAGCACCCGACTGGTGGATTGAATGACGTTGCCGTGGATCTGATGCTGTACGCCCGCCGGGTTGATCATCATCCCCGAGTCATGACCGATCACCACCCGCGTGACGGACACATCACCGGTCTGGCGATCCACCGCCACGTCCGCTACCCATGCGGCCCACGCCGCACCGAATCCGGGGAATTTGCTGTGGATGTAGCGCGCGTAGGCAAAGCCGCGACCGCGCAGGAACTGATCGTCGTTCGGGGTTTGCATCGGCGCGGTGCGCGGGGTCCAGGCGGCGCGCTCGGCGGTGGATTTCACCAGGTCGATGGCGCGCTCATCGCGCAGATAACGCAGTCGGTACTCCACCGGATCGACGCCCGCCGCGAACGCCAGTTCATCGATGTACGACTCGTGGGCGAAGGTATTGGGCAGCGCCGACACCCCGCGCATCCATGAAGCCCGGACAATCGGCGCCATGTCATTGATGGTCACGCGCAGGTGTTCGAAGTCATAAGGAGGGATCGACGTGCGATCGCCCATCTCGAACATCGCCGCCACCGGCTCTACCCGTCCGGTCAACAGCAAAGCCAGAGTCGGCGCGCCGTTGGACGGGTAGCTGGTCTGGAAATCGTAAGCAGCCACACTGCCATCGGCGTTCAAACCGCCGTCGACGTCCATCAGTTGTGCGGTGCCCTTGGGTTCCCACAGATGCTCCTGCTCGCGGGTCAATTGCACCCGCACCGGTTTGCCCACGGCGCGGGACAACAGCAAGGCATCGGCGCAGACATCGTCGGCACAGTTACGCCCATAACAGCCCGACGCTTCCATGCGAACAATCTCGATCGATTCTTCTGCGCACTCCAGCAACCAGGCGAGATCCGCTCGCAGCAAATGCGGATTCTGGCTTCCGGACCACACACGACTGCCCGACGACTGATAGTCCGCCAACCCGCAAGACGGGCCGATAGAGCCATGCATCTGATACGGCCACAGATACGTGCGCGGCATACGCTGATGGGCCCCGGCCAAGGCGTCATCGACGTTGCCCTGATCGAGAACGACGCGCTGTACTCGCGGGTTATCGCGGATGGCCTGCTCGACATTACTCATGTCCGGCAATTTATGGTTCCAGGCTTTCCATGTGATTTTCAACGCCTGGGCGGCCTTGATCGCCTGTTCTTCGCGCAGCGCCACCACCCCGACGAAATCACGAATCACCACCACCGCCACGATCCCGGAAATATGCGCGATGGAGGACTCATCGACCTCCAGCAGGCTGTTGCCGACGAATTCGCCGCAATCGAGCCCGGCATAGGGCGGGCGAATCACCCGGCCGTGGAGCATGTCCGGCAGCCGCATGTCGTGCACGTAAGTCAGTTCGCCAGTGGCCTTGGCCGGAATATCCACCCGCGCGGCGCCCTTGCCGACCAGCCGATAATCTTCGGCAGGTTTGTGTGGCGCGGTGCCTGAGAGGCGCAGTTCAACATGATCACCGCGCACCAGATCGGCGTAGGACGTGGTGCGTCCGTCCGCTGCGACTATCACCCCGGCCTCGACCTTCAGACTGCCCGCCTCCACCGACCAGCGTTCTGCCGCCCGCTCCAGCAGAAAACGCCGGGCCTCCGCAGCCGCATTGCGCAATGGGATCGCGGAAATCTGCAGAGTGGCGCTGGCGATGGTCGCGCCCTGATTGGGCACACGTTCGGTGTCGCCCAGCACCATGCACACCTGATCGAGTTGCAGGTCCAGTTCTTCGGCGACGATCTGCGCCAGCGAAGTGCGGATACCGGTGCCGAGGTCAACATGCCCGTTGAAGGCATACACCCGTGCGTCATCGCTGATGGCGATGAACAGCCCCAGTTCCTTGGGTTTGATCAGCGGCGTACCGCCTTTGGCCACCGGGCCTGATGGCGGCAGGATGTCGTCGACGATCAGCAGAACGCCGGTCTTGGCCAGCCATTGGTCGCGGGTGGGGATTGCGTCAGTCATGGTCATCGATCCACGTTCAAGGCGTTTGACGGGCGGCTCGCAGCACCGCGCGGAGGATTTCGATATGGGTGCCGCATCGGCAAAGATTGGCCGAGAGTTCGTTGCGGATCTGGGTTTCGCTGGGGTGCGGGATGCGGTCGAGCAAGGCCTTGGCGGTCATGATCATGCCGTTGAGGCAGTAGCCGCATTGCGCCGCCTGCTCATCGATAAAGGCTTGTTGCACCGGGTGCGGATCGGCGCGGTTGCCGAGCCCTTCGAGGGTGACGATCTGCCGGTCGACCGCGCCAGCCAGCGGAAACACGCAAGAGCGCGCCGCCACGCCGTCGATGATCACCGTGCACGCGCCGCACTCGCCCAGGCCGCAACCGTACTTGGGGCCGTTGAGTTGCAGGTCATTGCGCAGGATCAGCAATAACGGCGTATCCGCCATCGCGGTGACGGTGCTGGTGTGGCCGTTGACCTCAAGCGCTACCGTGATTTCCTGGCTTGTCATTCGCTTCGCCCGCTTCAGTTGATGAAGTATCCGCTACACCAAAAGATCGAAGAAAAGGTCGCGGGCCAGAATCAGTTTGTGGCGTCGCGACACACTCGAGTGGTGAAGTGGTTACTACATGAAAAGAGAGCAAAAACGATGCCAAAGACCGAATGCGCTGATCAGTCCTGTGGGTCGTCGATCATCTTGCGCAGCAAAAACAGCACGGCGACCTGCTCTGCCGGGTTGAGGTTGCTCATGGTCAGCTCGGTGATTTTCCCGGCACAGGGCACGGTTTGCTGCACCAGACGGTCGCCGGCTTCGGACAGGCCGACAATCACTTTGCGCCGGTCCTGCGGGTCGGGTTCGAGGGTGATCAGCTCCCGGGCCTTGAGCCGCTCGACAATGCCGCGAATGGTCGCTTGATCCACGGCTGTGGCTTTGACCAGTTCAGTCAACGAACTGGGGCCGTGATCACGCACGGCGCACAGGGTGACGAACTGCACCGCGGTGAGCTGGGAGTCGCCGACGTTCTGCTGAAAAATCGCCATGTGCCGTTGATAGGCCTTGCGGAGCAAATGCCCGACTTGTTCGGAGAAAACGTAGGAGGAATCAGGAGTTTCTGACACGACAGACTCGAAAAGCGAAAAGTGGTGGGAAGGCATGATGGACAGGTTGGCGGGTGGACTCAAGCGTGATATTGGCCTTAAGGGACAGCACCAAACCCTTGTGGGAGCGGGCTTGCTCGCGAATGCGGTGTGTCAGTTGACATAGATGTCGGCTGACACGGCCCCTTCGCGAGCAAGCCCGCTCCCACATTTGATCAGCGCTGACCACAACATGTGTGTCTGGCAACTAATCCTTGTAAACCCGCGAAGCCTCGGGTGCGATCACATCCCCACCAATCACCACCGCCTGGTCATCCAGGTACACATCGCAATGGCGCAATGGAATATCCAGGTGACACGGGGTTTTGCGGGTGCCACCAACTTCGGTATTCGGTCCGGTTGAGAACAGGAAGTTGCCGTAGAACGCCCGGGCATCCATGCACATGCCATCGTTTTTGTCGTGCAGCCCCATGGCAGTCCACTGCGCCCGTGGCTGCAAGCCCCAGCCGATATGGGAAATACCGTAGACCTCTGGATCGTTGAAGTACTTCATGTAGTCACGCAGGTATTCGGCCTCGAAACCGCCATGGATCGAGGTGATGAAGCCCTTCTCGATTTCCAGGGTGATTTTCTCCCGGGTGTAGTTCTTGAACGGCAGCACAATGTCGCCGACATCCAGCACCAGCACGCCTTCGGCGGTTTCTTCGTTGGGCCAGGAGAACAGAAAGCCGCTGGGCCAGTGATCCCAGCGCCCCGGTTCATCAGCGAAACCGTACTCGGTGACTGAAGGATATTGCCCCAGCGCCGCGCGGAAATCGCTGCCGGCGCGGGAGGTGACGTGGATTGATCTGGCCTGTTTGAGCAGTTGCTCCGCCGCCATCACCCGCACCTTGTCGGCCTCGGTCGGCAGCATTCGCGCCAGGACTTCCGGGGGTTCGACGGCCAACAGAATCCGAGTGCCGGTCTTGAGGATCTGCTCCTGCTCCGGTGAGTGCAGCAGCATCATCGTGTCGACGATCAAGTCCGCCGCTTCCAGCGCCCGCTGCGCCGCGATATTGCCGGTCAGCGCGGTATCGCCGCAGTAGGCCGTCATGTCATTGCCCATGGCGGTTGGGTGGTTGAACGAAGGCAACTCCACCGCGTAGACCTTGGCTCCCAACCGCTGGGCCGCCTCCATCGCCGCACGCACGGTACGCGGGTTCGAATAGTGGCTCTTGAGTACGGCGACGCTCTGGGTCGGGTCGACCTTCGACAGCTTCAACACGTGTTCGAACATCTGGGTCAATTCGCAATCGCTTACCGGCATTTTCCTGTCTCCTCGATCGTTTGTTGCGCACCAAGTCGAGGCGCCCCGCCTCACTCCAGTGCATTTTTATAGCGTATACACCATTTGCTAACGATAAGACCCTAAAAGCAGGCTGACTGCAAGCACCAAGCCATAACGTTACCAACCCACACAAACCCAATATTTACGGGTTACATTTGGTGACTACAGACAAACAAGTCTGAAAATTATTTTTTCCAAACGGCTCTTTCTTTTTAAAAAATATAGCGTATACACTTTAAAAACCTTGCGACGACATCGCCAGTGACCATTCGAAAAAGAGGAACAATCCCTATGGCAAGAACACAGAAAATCGCCATCGTCGGTGCGGGTCTTGGCGGTGCTGCCGCTGCGACGCTGCTACAACAAGCCGGGTTCGAGGTGGACATCTACGAACAGGCCCCCGAGTTCTCCCGCCTCGGTGCCGGGATACACATGGGCCCCAACATCATGAAAATCTTCCGGCGCATGGGCATCGAGCAACAGCTCGACCTGATGGGTTCGCACCCGGATCACTGGTTCAGTCGTGACGGTTTGAGTGGCGATTACCTGTCACGCATCCCATTGGGAGATTTCGCTCGCAAGGAATACGGCGCGTCCTACATCACCGTGCACCGCGGCGACCTGCACGCCCTGCAGATGTCGACGATCAAACCCGGCACTGTGCACTTCAACAAACGCCTGGAAACCCTCGAAGAAACCGACAGCCAGGTGCGCCTGACCTTCAGCGATGGCGAAGTGACCTACGCCGACATCGTCATCGGCGCCGACGGCATCAATTCGAAGATTCGTGAAGAGTTGCTCGGCGCGGAAAAACCGCTGTACAGCGGCTGGGTAGCGCACCGCGCGCTGATCCGTGGCGATCAACTGGCCAAATACGACTTGAAGTTCGAAGACTGCATCAAGTGGTGGACCGAGGATCGGCACATGATGGTCTACTACACCACCGGCAAGCGCGACGAGTACTACTACGTGACCGGCGTGCCACACCCGGAGTGGGATTTCCAGGGCGCGTTCGTCGACAGCAGCCGCGAAGAAATGTTTGAGGCGTTCCAGGGGTATCACCCGACGGTCCAGGCGCTGATCGAATCCACCGAAAGCGTCACCAAATGGCCGTTGCGCAACCGCAGCCCGTTGCCGCTGTGGAGCCGTGGGCGACTGGTGCTGCTGGGTGACGCTTGCCACCCGA
This sequence comes from Pseudomonas sp. GL-B-26, assembly GCF_019947405.1. Taxonomy (NCBI): domain Bacteria; kingdom Pseudomonadati; phylum Pseudomonadota; class Gammaproteobacteria; order Pseudomonadales; family Pseudomonadaceae; genus Pseudomonas; species Pseudomonas sp. GL-B-26. The sequence continues at coordinate 9,641 of NZ_JAGYGJ010000066.1, forward strand.
TGAAGCCGCACATGGCCCAGGGCGCCGGCATGGCCATCGAAGACGCCGCGATGCTCACCCGCTGCCTGCAGGAAACCGGGCTCGGCGATTACCGCACTGCGTTCGAACTCTATGAAGCCAACCGCAAGGAACGCGCCTCCCGCGTGCAATCTGTGTCCAACGCCAACACTTGGCTGCGCACCCAGGAAGATCCGGCCTGGGTTTACGGCTATGACCTGTACGCCCAGCCGCTGAAATCGGGGGTAGCCGCGTGAGTACGTTCATCCATGGCGGTAACGTCCAGGCCAACGGTATTCGCCAGCACTACCTGCGCTATGGCGGTAAAGGCCCGGCGCTGATTCTGATTCCCGGCATCACCAGCCCGGCGATCACCTGGGGCTTTGTCGCGGAGCGCTTAGGCGAGCATTTCGACACTTATGTGCTGGACGTCCGTGGTCGTGGCCTCTCCTCCACCGGGCCCGAGCTGGACTACAGCGTTGACGCCTGCGCCGACGACATCGGCGCTTTCGCACAGGCCATGAGTCTCGACAACTACCACTTGGTCGGCCATTCCATGGGCGCCCGCTTTGCCGTGCGCAGCGCGGTGCGGCATCCGGTCGGGGTGAACCGTCTGGTATTGATCGATCCACCGGTGTCCGGCCCTGGTCGGCGCGAATACCCGAGCAAACTGCCGTGGTACGTCGATTCGATCCGCCAGTCCTTGGTAGGAATGGACTTTGATGCGATGCGCGCCTTCTGCGCCACCTGGACCGACGAGCAACTGCAGCTGCGCGCCGAGTGGCTGCACACCTGCTACGAGCCGGCAATCGTGCAGGCCTTCAACGATTTCCATGAGGTGGATTTCCATCAGGACCTGCCGAAACTCCAGGCCCCGGCGTTACTGATGATCGCCGGCCGTGGTGGTGTTATTCAGCCCGAGGACGAAGCGGAAATACTCGACCTGCAACCGAACATTCGCAGTGTCCACGTCGAAAACGCCGGGCACATGATTCCTTGGGATGACCTCGAAGGCTTCTTCGCCGCCTTCGGTGACTTCCTCGGTCCACGTCTGAATCCAACCCTTAATTAAAAGCCATCGGGAGACTTTTATGCTCACGCCTTACCGCATTGGCCAGATCGTGCCGAGCTCCAACACCACCATGGAAACCGAGATCCCGGCGATGCTCACCGCGCGTCAGTTGATCCGCCCCGAGCGCTTCACCTTTCACTCCAGCCGCATGCGCATGAAGCAAGTGCGCAAGGAAGAGCTGGCGGCGATGGACGGCGAATCCGACCGCTGCGCCGTGGAATTGTCCGACGCCAAGGTCGACGTATTGGGTTACGCGTGCCTGGTGGCGATCATGGCCATGGGTCTGGGTTATCACCGCAAATCCGAGCAACGGCTGCGCAAGGCCACCGCCGATAACGACGGCAACGCGCCAGTCATTACCAGCGCCGGCGCCTTGATCGAAGGCTTGAAAGTGCTGGGCGCCAAACGCATCGCTATCGTCGCGCCGTACATGAAACCCCTCACCGAACTGGTGGTGGATTACATCCGCGCAGAAGGCTTCGAAGTCGTGGACTGGCGCGCCCTGGAAATTCCCGACAACCTCGCCGTGGCCCGTCACGATCCGGCGAATCTGCCGGGCATCGTGGCCGGTATGAACCTGGAAGGCGTCGACGTGATCGTGCTCTCGGCCTGCGTGCAGATGCAGTCACTGCCCGTGGTGGCGCAAGTCGAAGCGCAAACCGGCAAACCGGTGCTCACCGCCGCCATTGCCACCACCTACGCCATGCTCACGGCCCTGGACCTGGAACCGATTGTTCCCGGTGCGGGCGCCCTGCTCTCCGGCGCCTATTAAAAGGTGAGCAACATGAACGAACAAACCGCCAGCGACAACTATCAGGGCGTGTGGGGCCTGCGCATCGGTTTCGGCCAGAAAGCCGCGTTGCTGATGATCGATTTCATGCGCGGCTACACCACCGAAGGGGCGCCGCTGTTCGCACCCGGCGTGGTCAGTGCCGTGGCCGAAAGTGTTGAACTGTTGGCCAGCGCCCGCCGTCAGGGCATCCCGGTGGTGCACACCAATATCCGCTACCATCCCGGCCATTTCGCCGACGGTGGCATCTGGGTTAAAAAAGCCCCGGTGATGAAAGATATGGTCGAGGGCAACCCCTTGGCGGCGTTTTGCGAAGAGGTACTGCCCCAGGAGGATGAAGTGGTGATCAGCAAGCAATACGCCAGTGCCTTTTTCGGCAGCAGCCTGGCCTCGATGCTGCACGCTCAAGGCATCGACACCGTGGTGCTGGCCGGTTGCTCCACCAGCGGCTGCATTCGGGCGACAGCGGTGGACGCCGTACAACACGGCTTTCGCACCATCGTCGTGCGCGAGTGCGTCGGCGACCGGCATTCGGCGCCCCATGAAGCCAACCTGTTCGATATCGACAGCAAATACGGCGATGTCGTCAGCAAACAGGAGGCCATCGCCCACTTCGAGAAAAGCTGATGCGCACCACAAGAACCGCGCCATAGAGCGCAGGTCTTCGATAAAACTGAGGGTACGCCCTCAGTCTTCTGATACTGCCTTTGGACGCCGCTTTCAGCGCGCCAGAGCGCTGGAAAAAAGCGGCTGTATAAAAACCATAAGTCACCGCCAGGAGACACCCGATGCCCATTGCGAATGCAGCACCTGCGACCACGGTCGCCGACCCGATTCAAGCGCTTTACCACAAGATCACCTGGAAGCTGATCCCTTTCCTGTGCTTCTGCTACCTGGCCGCGTACCTCGACCGGATCAATATCGGCTTCGCCAAACTGCAGATGCTCGATCAACTGCACTTCAGCGAAACCGCCTTCGGCCTCGGAGCCGGCCTGTTTTTTGTCGGCTACATCCTGTTCGAGGTGCCGAGCAACCTGGTGCTGGAGAAAGTCGGCGCCAAGATCTGGATCGCCCGCATCATGATCACCTGGGGCCTGCTGTCGGCCTGCACCATGCTCGTGACGTCCACCACTCAGTTCTACATCCTGCGTTTCTTGCTCGGTGCCGCCGAAGCAGGCTTTCTGCCCGGCGTTCTGTATTACCTGACGACCTGGTTTCCGACCTATCGACGGGGCCGCATCATCGCCTTGTTCATGATCGGCCTGCCGCTGTCCAGCGTCATTGGTGGCCCGCTGTCCGGCTGGGTCATGGGTTATTTCGATAACTTTGGCGGCCTGCATGGCTGGCAATGGCTGTTCCTCATCGAAGCGGTGCCGAGTGTCATGCTGGGCGTGCTGACCTTCTGGGCCCTGCCCAACAACTATCGCCAGGCCAAATGGCTCAACGACGATGAAAAAAACCTGCTGGAGCAAGAACTGCGCGCCGATGAAGCCAGTGGCGGGGACAGCAAACACAGTTTTCGCGATGGCTTCTTCAACCTGAAAGTCTGGATGCTCGGCGGGATCGACTTCTCGATCCTGCTCAGTGCCTATGCCATGGGTTTCTGGATGCCGACCTTCATCCGCAATGCAGGCATCATCGACACGTTCCACATCGGTGTACTCACGGCGCTGCCGAGCATCGCCGCGTTGTTGGGCATGCTGTTGATCGGCGCCAGCTCCGACAAACACCGCGAACGTCGCTGGCACATCATCGTGCCGTTTCTGGTGGGCGCCGCCGCCATGGCCAGTGCGCCGTTCTTCGTCCACAACGTGGTGGCGACCGTGGCCCTGTTCGCCATCGCGTCGGCGGCGATCATCGGCGCAGTGCCGGTGTTCTTCAGTCTGCCGGCGACCTTTCTCAAAGGCACCGCGGCGGCCACCGGCTTCGCCCTCGCCTGCTCGTTGGCGAACATCGCCGGGCTGGTCAGCAACTCGCTGATGGGGGTCGCCATCGACGTGACCGGCAGCAGTGCCGGCGCGCTGTGGTTCTTTGCCGGCTGCCTGATTCTCAGCAGCTTTCTGGTGATCGCCTTGCCGGCCAAACTGGTCAACCGCTGACACCACACTGCCCCTGTGGGAGCGGGCTTGCTCGCGAAAGCGGTGTGTCAGTTGACGGGGATGCTGACTGACCGGACGCCTTCGCGAGCAAGCCCGCTCCCACAGTGGATGGGTGTCAATCCTTCGGCAGTCATTCCAATTATCAGGTGAGAATTCATGCGAGGTTTCATCAAACGCTGTGCCCTGCTTGTCGCTGCCGGCCTCTGCGCCGGTTCCCTGCAAGCGGCGGAAAAAGTCATCTTCGACACCGACTTCAACGTGCTCAACGATGATGGCCAGACCTTCATCATGCTCGCCCAACTCCACGCCCAGAAACGCATCGACCTGCTCGGCATGACCCTGGTCAGCGGCAACGCCTGGGTCGACCAGGAACAGGTGGATGCCCTCAAGGCAGTAGAGCGCATGGGGGTAGAAAAGGACGTCGGCGTCTATTCCGGCGCGGCCTACCCGTTGCTTCATGACTTCGCCACCTACCCACAGGAAAAAGCCCTGTTCGGGGCCGGGTGGCCGGGTGCTTTCAAGGCGCCGCGTCCGACTTCCGCCGCGCAACTGATCACCCCGCCGGATGGCCTGGCGACCCACACCTCATTGCGCAAGGAAACCGCCGCCCAGTTCATCGTCGACAGCGTGCGCGCCAATCCTCATGAAGTGACGTTGCTGGCGGTCGGCCCGCTGACCAACATCGCCCTGGCCATTCGCTCCGCCCCCGACATCGTGCCGTTGATCAAACGCATCGTGTACATGGGCGGGGCCATTGAGATTCCGGGCAACACCACACCGGCCGCCGAATTCAACTGGTGGTTCGACCCCGAGGCGGCGAAGATCGTCCTGCGCTCACCCATCGAACACGTCATTTTTCCCAACGATGTGTGCGAAAAGGTCACCTTCGATGCCTCGATCTACCAGCGCGTCATCGCCCGGCCGGGACCGATTGCCGATCTGTACAAACACGAATTCGCGCCGTTGTTCAGCAAAGACCCCGGCTATCACAGTTTTACCTGGGACAGCCTGCCGGCCCTGTTTCTGGTCGAGCCGGGCATCGTCACCGAATCCCGCGAGCTGTGGGTCGATGTCAATGCCCAATTCGGTGCCGACTACGGTCGCGCCCTGGGTTACAAGAAAAGTCCACCCGTGGGCACGCAAAAAGCCAAGGTGGTGTTTGCCATCGACCAGAAGCAGTTCTGGGATGATTATGTGAATCTTGTGACCTTGCCGACGCCGGTCAAAGGCAGCTGATGCCGCGCCGCTCATGAAGAAGTGACAGTTTGCGGCGACCCCCTCACAGTGAGCGTGGTCGCACAGCTGAACCGCCGAACGTTGCTCAAGGGTCGTTTCGGCGTTTTCCGTGCTGCGCCAGACACTGGGCCTGAGCGCACCTGGTAAATCACGACTCAAGGAGCGACAACAAACATGGAAGCCACACCCACGCTGTACACCGAACGCCTGATCCTGCGCCCGCTGGAATTGGCCGATGCCGACGCCATCCAGCAACAGTTCCCGCACTGGGAAGTGGTGCGTTATCTGAACGCCTTGGTGCCTTGGCCGTACCCTGCCGATGGCGCACTGACCTATCTGCGTGACATCGCGTTGCCAGCGATTGCCGCCGGCAAAGAGTGGCACTGGTCGATTCGTTTGAAGTCGGCACCTGAGCAACTGATTGGCAATGTCAGCCTGATGGATGAACAAGACAACAACCGTGGCTTCTGGCTCGGGCCAAAATGGCAAGGCCAGGGTTTGATGACCGAAGCCAGTGCGGCGGTCACCGAGTACTGGTTCCAAACCCTCGGCCGATCCGTGATGCGGGTACCGAAAGCAGCGCCCAACATTGGCTCGCGCAAACTCTCGGAACGCACCGGCATGCGCTTGATCCGCAGTGATGAAGGCGACTTCGTCAGCGGGCGATTCCCCAAAGACCTCTGGGAAATCACTCGTGAAGAGTGGCGTGTTCTCAAATAAATCGAACACCCGGTTTGGCCCGCTCATCCACCGTCAACTCAAACACGTCCGGGCGCGCGTAGTGCCCGACCACGTCGTAGTCGTAACGGGCGCGGATCAGGTCATCGGTGTCGATTTCTGCGGTGAGCAAACCGGCGGTGTCACGCAGCGGCCCCGCCAGAATGTCGCCCATCGGCCCGACGATCACGCTGCCACCGGCAATCAATGGCCGATCCGCCGGCCAGTTGGCGATCTCCACGCCCAAGGCCTGCGGTGAATCCTGAACCTGACAGGCGCTGACCACAAAGCAGCGTCCTTCATGGGCGATATGGCGCATGCTGACCTGCCACATTTCACGCTCGTCCACCGTTGGCGCGCACCAGACCTCCACGCCTTTGGCGTACATCGCGGTGCGCAGCAGCGGCATCATGTTTTCCCAACACACCACCGCGCCGATCCGCCCGACCTGACTGTCGATCACCGGCAACGTCGAGCCATCGCCTTTTCCCCAAATCAACCGCTCTGTGCCGGTGGGCATCAGTTTGCGGTGCTTGGCGACCAGCCCGGACTGCGGATCGAAATACAACGCGGTGCAATACAAGGTGCTGCCGGTGCGTTCAATGACACCGATCACCAGGTTGGCGCCGGTGCGCGCTGACAACCCGGCCAACGCTTCGGTTTCCGCGCCGGGCACGGCGATCGCATTGGCGAAGTACCGGGCATAGGCTTCACGCCCTTCCGGCAGGCGATAACCTAGCTGAGTGCCAAAGCCCTCGCCTTTGGGGTAACCGCCGAGCAACGCTTCGGGCATGACCACCAGCGCCGCGCCGGATTCGATAATCGCGTTTTCCCAAGAAAGGATCTGTTCCAGGGTCTCGGCCTTGCCACCGGGCAAGGCGCCGATTTGCAGTGCAGCAACGATTGACTTGGGCATCGCAGTAACTCCGAAAGCAATGAGGTGTTGCTCATTCTCAGGCGCCACGGGATCATGAATAAAGCCCCATTCACTGCTGAATGATATGAATCAAATGAATATCGCCTCCATCGACCTCAACCTGCTGAAAGTCTTCGAAGCGCTGCATGAAGAGTCCAGCGCCAGCCGGGCCGCGTTGCGTCTGGGCGTGACGCAATCAGCCGTCAGCGCCGCACTGCGAAGGCTGCGCGAGGTGTATGGCGATCAGTTGTTCGTGCGCACCGGCCGCGGACTCGCGCCCACGCTCAAGGCCAACCAGTTGAAACCGGTGGTCTGCGATGCCCTGAACAAATGCCGGCAGAGCCTGGCGATGGTCGATCCGGCCGCCCACCATTACGACGGACGCTCGGTGACCGTGGGTATGTCCGATGATTTCGAAATCGCGTATGGGCGCCGGCTGATCGAGGAAATCGCCCGCGTCGCGCCGAAGCTGCGGCTGATCTTTCGTCAGACTCACAGCCAGATCGTCGCCCAGGCGTTGATGGAACGCAGCATTGATCTGGCGATCACCGCCGGTGGGTTTGCTGAGCGCTTGCTGAGCCGTCAGGTGCTGGGAGAAGGCGGTTATCTGTGCCTGGTGGACCCGCTCAGCCTGGCCGAGGGGCAGCAGACCCTCAGCCTTGATGAGTTCGTCGCCCGCGAGCACATTCTGGTCTCGTCGGGCGGCTTTATCGGGATCACCGATGAGGGGCTGGCGGCGCTGGGGTTGAGTCGGCGGGTATGCGCTTCGACCACACACTTTGCCGCGTTACCGCACTTGCTCAAGGGCAGTCAGGCCGTGGCGACCATTCCGGCCCATGCGGCGCAAAGCATTGCAGCGCTCAGCGGACTGGCGCTGCTGTCCTGCCCTCTGGCGTTGCCGCGATACCCGATCGAACTGGGCTGGCGCACCAGTACGCAGCTCGATCCGGTGGTGCTGAAAGTCCGGGAAGCGATTGTCGCGAGCTTCGCGAGTGTCAGGTAGAAATTTATTTAGCAGCCATCAGGCGATTGACTTCACTGCGCACCATGTTCGCGAATTCCGGGGGCGACATGCCGTCAAGTTCGGCACGGACCCATTCGGCCCATTTGCCTTTGCGCTTGGCGCGTTCACCGAACAATCGTGCGGCCTCGCCCTTGGACTTGCCCAGGTTGCTTTGCCAGAGATCGAACAGACGGGATTTCTCATCTTCCAGCGCAGCGCGCTCGGCAAGGGGTTTGTCGGCCAGATTGAAGCTCATGGGAGTTACCTGCTGCGTAAAATAGGCGACATCTTACACTGTAGGAAGAAATGTCCGACTCAGGATTTTTCGTCAGGGTTGGGTCAACGCGAAAATCCACTGCAACTTTTTCGCTGACGACAGACTCCACTGTTCACTGTCCATTTATCTGCAAGGAGTACCTCAATGGCCCGGAAAACCGCCGCACAAGTCGCCGAAGACCAGATCAAGGATCAAGCCTTCAGCGAACTTCAGGCTCTGATCGAAGAGTCGGAAAAGCTGCTCAAAAGCAGTGCCTCGCTCGTTGGAGAGGAAGCGGACACCCTTCGTGGGCAGATCGCCCAGAAACTTCAGCAGGCGCGGGACTCCGTCACCAGCGTTCGTGACCGGACCAAACCTGCGGTCGAAGCCACTGAAACCTACATCGGTGGTCATCCGTGGCAAACCGTAGCGATCTCTGCCGGTTTCGGCCTGGTAGTCGGGTTGTTGCTGGGTCGGCGTTAAGCGTTTTCGATAAAAAAGGCGAGCCTTTCGCTCGCCTTTTTCATGCCCGGCTTTTATGCAGACTGAGAGTATGCAGACATCAGAGCCCGGCCAATGTCCGCAAACTCGCCAACGTCTGCGCGTCGAGCGGGATGCCGTCGGTGCTGGCCTTGGCCCGCTGGTAGTGACGTCGATCACCCGGCAAACGCTTGAGCCCTACCCCGTGCATCTGCCGGACCAGTTCCTGACTGCGCTCGGCAAAATTCTGCCCGGCAGCCTTGCTCGGGTCGATCACGATCAACAGTTGGCCAGTCCACGGCGTCTTGGCCCCCGGATGGTTCGACCAATCGAACTCGAAGGAAAAATTGCCGCCGGTCAACGCCGCCGCCAACAGCTCCACCATCATCGACAGCGCCGAACCTTTATGGCCGCCAAACGGCAACAACGCGCCGCCCTCAAGAATCGCTTTCGGGTCCTGGGTCGGCTGGCCAAGTCCGTCCACCCCCATGCCTGGCGGCAAACGCTCACCCTTGCGTGCGGCGATCTGCACATCGCCATGGGCAATGGCGCTGGTCGCCAGGTCGAAGACAATCGGCTCACCGTCAGCCCGAGGCGCGGCGAACGCAATCGGGTTGGTCCCGAACAGCGGACGATCGGCGCCGTGCGGTACCACGCAGGTCATGCTGTTGACCACGCTCAGCGCCACCAGCCCTTCATAGGCGAAGGGCTCGACATCCGGCCACAAGGCGGCGAAGTGGTGGGAATTACGAATCGCCAACACCGCAATGCCGGCACTGCGGGCCTTTTCCACCAGCAGTGCGCGTGCTGCCGCGAGGGCCGGTTGGGCGAAACCATTACCGGCGTCGACCCGGACAAACCCCGAAGCCACATCCTCGACCACCGGCACGGCCTGGCCATTGACCCAGCCGCTCTGGAGCGTCGATACGTAACCGGGAATGCGGAATACGCCATGACTATGGGCGCCATCGCGTTCGGCGCCGGCGCAGTTGAGGGCCAGTGTTCTGGCGACATCGGCGGAGGTGCCATGGCGCTGAAAAATCTGCTCAAGCAAAAGAACGAGCGCGTCGAAATCGAGCGTTTGAGTGTTCGAACTGACGGCCACTTCGGGCGTTGCGGTCATCTGAAGCTCCAGTTTTATTATTGAGTACGGGCAACAGGGTGAAGCGAGGTTGCAGGGCAACCCAACACAGTTGTCGATTAAGCGCTGTTCTACCGGCTTCCTGTCAAGTCTCGACAGTCTGTTCGGATCAAGCAATATGTACCGCACCAGAGCCTTCCACTGACCGTACTGTTTTTCCTCAATCCAACGACCGGCGATTACCCGCCGGTCTTAGCGCATCAAGGAAAAACCATGACTGCTCCCCCACTGCCGTATTTTTTCGACGAGGCAGAACTTGCATCCAAAGTCAGACAACCCGGTGAACGCGAAAAGGCACTGTCCTTCACGCTGGATGACCTGAAGTGGTTGCAGGTTGTTTATCTGGCGACGCATGACATCCGTATCGCCAATAGCAAGCCCATGCACGTCGCCCAGTTGCTTTTAAGCGTGCCTGATGCTCCCGATATCCCCCTGGCCGGCACTTTTGCCATGAGCCGGCCGAGCGATGGAGAAGTCACGCTCTACACACCGTGGAAAGGCCTGATCAAATTCGCGGACATGGACGACCTCAAAATCAAGCTCAAGGAGTGGTTGGCGCAGGCCACCGGCAAGCGAGAGCTACTGCGCTTTCTCTCCATCGAACAACGCAGCGCTTTATCCGCTGCCACTGCGCCAGACATTGCCACGCAAATAATCGAAGGTGCGGTGTTCCAGGACCAGGAACTCACCCTCGAGCGCAATCAGGCTCAGAACATCAAGACGATGATGGGTGAGCTGGTCAAGCTGCCAACGCTGCAATCGATGCTGGACGAGACCCTCAAGAACGCGTTGCACAAACCGTTCCCCAAACTGGACCAGCGCCTGACTCGACTCAAGAACATCGTCAGTACAATTTCAGCCTTCGACAACAGCGACTACCAGCACACGCTTTCCTCGCAGTCACTGAGCGATGCCCTGCTGCATTACTACCTGACCAACCAGTGGCCGACTGGCGATTCCAGAGTCTTTTCCAATCCCCAACACAGAGTGAGCAGCGACGCCGACAACCAGGCCTGGGAAAGCGCCATAAAAGAGATCGCGCAAAGTTTTACCCCTCACTTGCAAAGCCTGCTCAAGACGTTCTGGAACACAACGATGAGCAACGGACAGTCACGCTCGGCGTTTTTTGCCGAGGGTTTGCGCGATACCTTTCACGTGAAGCTTTTGCTTCAGCGTCAGCAAGGTGTTCTAACGACGCAGGAATACCTGCGACTGATGAATGTCAGTCTCGAACCTGAAACCGTCGATCCTCTTCGCATCGAAAAAGTGCGTATCACCGCGCCTTTCAAGCATTACGCGCAGCTGGCCTCGACCTTGATGATTGGCAGCCGCGAAACCCTGGGCTTTCTGTACACCCAGTCCAGAGGCATCGAGGCGACGAGCGACCTGCCCGCTGTCAGGAAAATCGTCCTGGAAATGATGAAAAGCGAAGGCCACGAAGACACGCTGCTCAACTACATGTCTTTGGACGAACGCAGCACGTTTCTTTCATTGGAGCCGGAAGAGCGCGTCATTGTCGGTGAACCGATCATCAGCCCGGTGTTTGAACAATTGATGGATGACATCCTTGGCAAACAACGGGAGAACCTGTCCCACGCGCTGAGCCGTTACCGTGAAAGCGAAGGTACACAGGATCCCCATGCCTTGCTCGACAAGGCACTGGATGTCCGGGGACTGATCGATAATCGACTGCTGGCGGCCGATGCCGCAGGACGCTGGAGTACACACGCGGACCAGCGCTGGAGCGCACAACCGACCACGGTTCGCGCCGAGTCGGCCAAAGAGCAGCTGGCGCGACTCTCCTCCGTTGAGCAGGCGCTCGACCAACTCCTCGACAACCATCCGGTCATTCCAACAACAACCCGCACGATTACCGAGGCGCAGCGCATCGTCAATTCGTCTCTCGGGAGCTTGCAATCGAATTTCACTCACACCCTGTCAACGGCATTGCGCAGTGAATTGAAGCTGCACACCGTCATGCGCACCTTGGGTGCGACGGAACAGGCGATCATCAAAACCGTGCTTGATACCCCGGTACGCTTGCAGCGAGCTGCATTGAACGGTTTTTTGCCGGACGTATTTTCCTTGGCATTGAAGGCAAGCGAAGCCACGGCCCCGTTGAAACTGGCCAGTTGTTTTGTGCTGACTGAACGAGGAGGCCTGGACCCGAAGCATTCGGGCAAGGCGATTTTGTGGACACCGGCGTCGGGATTTGAAGCTTTCAGGGCATTGACTCCGTTGCTGACCGAGCTGGATCGACGCCTCAAGGACGCCGATGCTCGCACCACCCTTCTGGAGAACCTTGGACGTAGCGAGAGAGTGGCTGGGCAGACTTACACCCTGGCGCCGCTGCAGCGAATAGATGAGCATTTTCTCGATCACGTGCAAAAGCCCTATGTCCAGCTGGACCAGGCGTGCGTCACCCGTGCGCTGGCCACGAAGCTTCCCGCGACGACCCTGGCCAGTCTTCTGAAGCTGGTGGCGCTGCGTCAACCGATGACCGGGTTAGACCGCGCGACGGACATTGCCCAATCCCTGACCACTCAGCAAAAACTACCCGCATGGCTGGCCAAGGCGTCCATTCAAGACCAGATACTGCATGGGGAGTTGCTTCAGCAATACCTCAACAACGTCACCGACGACCAGGACTACCTCACCGGCATACGCTCCCTGGCGCGCACGGCGCACCATGCACTTGAAAAACAACTCAAGGCAGATACGTTCGACATCGATCCGGACAAGGTCCAGATCCTGATCAGCGCACGGCCGAGGTCTGCGGCCAGCACCCAAACCTTGACCGACTTTGCATTGACCCACTTCAAGAATCTGGACATAACCCATTTCAGACTGGCGTCGCTGGATAGCACCGTGATTCCCGAGGAGATGGACCAAAGCTACATCAGAGACCTGATACGAAACTTGAAGCTGGGCGAACATCAGCAGAAAACATTGAACGAAGCCTTTGCAGACACCCAGGCAAACGCAGCGGACCGCAGGAAGCGGTTTTACACGCAATTACCCTGGCAGCTGATGCATTACGCCCACACGGAAAAACTGCAGGAGCGCCTGAGCGAGACGGGGTTTGATCTGATACGCCAAGTCATGGACATGCCTGACGCTATCGCCCGCGCGGCGGTCGATGGTGCCCACGCGATCATCCGCCCATTTGAACTCCTGGGCATCAAGAGTGAACAGGCGATCAAAGTGCCAGGCGTCTATCTGATTGGCTCATCGGCCGATAGCACCGCACCACAAGTCCTTGTCGCGCCGCACAGCCCTCGGCACGGAGTGAAAGAATATAAGAATGAAGCACAACTGCTGGCAGAACTGAAGACTCGCGGCGGTCTGCTCGACTGGGTACTCATGAACCTCCCGCAGCCTGATCGGATACTGCTTGAGTACAGGATGGCGACCTCCAATAACCGCCTCCCCGAAGTGACGCTGGCGTCCAATCCGATCAAGGGGAATCTGTTCAAACACTTGTTCAACGACAACGTCGGGTTATTAGTCCGATTGCTCGGTTGTCAGACCGATGACAACAAGCAGGGTGAATGGGCAACCATCAAGCAGGTGCTGGGTGAAGATTTGCATGAGGCATTTACGTTCTTGACGGGCAAGCTTGCCTACCCGATCACGGTGTGGCGCAGTTACCAAGACATCAAGCAGTCCGCCGAGGACCTTCAAACGCACAAATGGGCGGCGGCGACAAAGGAATTTATCAGCGGCATCGCACAACTGGCCTCGTTGCGGCAATCGCTGGAAGCGCAAGCGGAGCCATCTTCTACGCCAAGTGCACCTGCGCCAGAAACGCCCGATACCCGGTTCAAATGGCAGAACGTTGCCATTACAGCCCCCGAACGTACGCAGTTGAAGCGTCATGAAAGCATCGACGTCGATCTGAATTCGCTCACATTAAACTCAAGTCTTGGGCTCTATACCCATCCGACGACAAAAAAAACCTACGCACCGGTTGAAGGAAAGGTATATCCGGTCGCAAAGCTCGGCACACGCTGGCGCATCGCCGACACACACATTCGCGGTCCTCGGCTGAATCAGAACGTGTCGAAACAATGGGTTCTGGATAGGCAAACGCCAGCGCCCCGTTTCAGCATCGGCAATCGGTTGCGCACCGCATTTTCGGTTTGGGACGGCATAAACGTCGATGCCAATGGAATGCCCGAAATCCGTCGACTGTTTCCGCAAAAGGCTCGTCAGATTGACGAAGCGCTGGACCTGGCAACCACCTATGCCTGGAACTGCTTTCAAAACCTGCAATTGCTGAAGTCTTCCGACCACACGGTTACCCCCGTGCATCAACTCATCATGGATTTTATTGACGTACCGCAAGTACAGTCCGCGCATGTGGAGCAGCTTGAAAAAGTCTTGGGCGACATTTTTGCGGCCTTGTTGGACCCCTCACTCAGAAAGCCGAAGACCAATCGTTTTGCAATCGGCAGGCTGGTCAGTGGCGCGGCAACTACATTCGGCTTCACCGTTCCAACGGATGCAAAGCGGAAAATTTATCTGGCAGAAAAATTCTTCGACACCCATTTCGACTTCTACCGCGAACATCTTTCCGACTCTGCCTTCCCTATCAACACGCATGCCCGAGCAGTAACCCTTATTCATGAGCTTTCCCATATCGTCTGCAAAACCGAAGACATTACTTACCTCGATTCCAGCAGACCATTTTCCCATCTGATTGAAACGACCAGCGCAACCGCCAGTAACCTCAAGAACGCATTGACCACGCTTCAGGACACCGCACTCTCGATCAAGACCCCCCTTACTCAATTGTTCATGACCGAAGATCCTGATACCGGTGTGTGGGAGGATCTGGGCAGCACTTCATATGAAAATACTGATCGGGTAAAAGCGCATATATTGACCCTGACCGGCGGAGAAAACCTGAGCGGCGCCCGCAAAATCTTCAAGAGAGATCCACTGGTCAGACTCAAGGTGCAACTCGGTAACGCCGACAGCGTTGCATGGCTAATCAGCCATATGGGGCGTCAACTGCACGCCAGCACCCCGTGAATCAGAAAAATAAACACCCATTAGATGGGTAATTGCCATGACGGTTGTTCTCGCAGACTTCCTCACAAGGTTAGAATGCAGGAAATCAGGATGAGTCAATGACCGACAACCCTCTCTCGCAAGCCGAATATGACGCTGTCACCGATGCCGCTGCGCATTGGTGCATGCGTCTGCACGCCATCGATTGCACTGCTGAAGAGCGGCTGGCGTTCGAGCAATGGCATGACGCTCATCCGCTTCACGCGTTCGAGTACGAGGCCATGCTGGAGATCTGGGATGTCGCGGGGGACCTCCCGCGTCCAGAAACCGTGGTGGTCCCGATGGTCCGCGCCAAACCTGCTACGCCTTGGCGCACCTTCGGTATCGCCGCTGCGGTTTGCGCCATGGCGTTGCCACTGGCGGCCTATAGCGGCTGGAACCTGGGCTGGCTGCCCAATTCCTACCAACATTTCGAGGCGAACGACAATGTCCGCCAGGTCACCCTGAGCGATGGCAGTCAGGTAGAACTGAACCTGGGCAGTGAGCTGACGTTCAGCAACTACAAGGATCAACGTCGGATAACGCTGAAAAAAGGCGAAGCCTTCTTCAGCGTCAGCCACGACACTCGGCACCCCTTCATTGTCAAAGCGGCCGAAGGCAGGATTCGGGTCACCGGAACCAAATTCAACGTCTGGATGTATGAAGATCAGGTACGCGTGAACCTGTTTGAAGGTTCGGTGCTGGTCAGCAGCAATGATGCCCTGACGGGAGACGGCTTGCGCCTTGAGCCAGCGATGCAGGCGAGCTTCAGACGCGGCGACTTCACTCCCCGGATCAGTCAGACCTACGACAATGACAACTCACTGGCGTGGCGCAGTGGAAAACTGGTGCTCGACGATCTGGCGCTGACCGACGCACTGCCATTGATCAATCGTTACTTGAGCAAACCGGTGATGGTGGCCGACAACAGCACTGGCTCGATTCGTATCGGCGGCATCTACAACATCAAAGAGCTCAACAACCTGGTGGCGTCCCTGCCCAAGGTGTTACCGGTCTACCTGACCCGCAACAAAGATGGCAATCCGGTCCTCAATTCCATTCCGCAACAAGCCCCAAAAAGCTGAAGGCCGCGACCCTTTGCGGGTGCGGCCTTCATTCTTCGTCCAAACACCATCAGCGTTACTGTACAGCCACCTTCCCGGCTTTTTCATCCTGCTCGCGGATTGTCTGAACCTGGTACTGCGGATCGGACGTGATCTGCTGTTCGGTAAACGGCAACACACTCAACTGCTTCCTGGAGAATGCCAGGGTCTGATCTCTGGAGTACTGGGAGGCCGGGTCACTGGATAGCGAGAATGCCAGCAGCCCCTGAGCCTGCGGTCCCTTGTCATCGAAGGTCACCACCTGCAAATAGCTGGTACCACTGACGACTTCGAGTTTTCCATCGGTTCTCGGCACACTTTGAATGGCGTTATAGACACCCAGCGTTCCCGGGCCACCGTGGATCGGCGTCTGTTGGCCGCCACTGCTGACGACCTGAATATCACCCCAGCGGCTGCCAGCGTTCAGCCCTTGTTTTTTCACCTGCTCAACCGAAGCCAGCATCGCCTCGCGAATGGCCGCGGCCACACCCGGCCGTTCGATGGCCAGGCCGCGCGGCGTGTGCTGCGGGTCTTTGGGATTAAACGCCACACGCCAGATGTCGGGGACTTGCTGCAACGGTTCCATGACATTCTGGAAATGCACGAATCCAAGTCCAGTGTCCAGATTTGCGCTGCGGTCCCAATCCTTCAGGCTGGCACACAACGGCGTGAGCGTCGGTGCATTGGAACCCAGGTCCCCGGCACAGAACTGCAACAGGTCCGGCATCACTTGCGCGGCCTGGTACACCTGATCATCCATCACCATGCGTTGCAGATCCGCCGCAGCTATTGGGCTGGTCTTGTTCAACGTATTCAGGCGATCCAGGGCAAAGCGCGAACGCAATCCCAATGGCTGGCCGTCCTGGCTGATCAGTGGCGAAAAACCGGTGAGCGGTTGCGCCGGATTGGCCATCCAGGCCGAATCGTTGGAGTGCTGCACAAAATCCTTGCGCCACAGCTGCGGCAACTTGTCTGCCGCATAAATTCCTTTTTGTGCAGCCGCCGGGTCGATGTCCCAGGCACACGCGCTGTTGGAACCGTCGAGGACGATCATCTGCAACCCGGCCCGCGGATCACTGCATTTGGCCAGTTTGTCGGCACTGACGTTCGGCACGACCGAGAGATTCATGTACAGCGTTTGCCCCTGATCATCCGTCGCCAGGGTGTTGACCCACGGGATCCCCTGGATCTTGTGCACCGAGGCCTGCAACTCCTTGAGGCTGGCCGCGCGGTTCATTGCATACCACTGCTGCAAGACCCGGTCGTTATCCAGATTGGCGTCGCGCAGGCTGTAGGCGAACTGGTTGTCCCAGTCGAGTTTTCCGGGCCATTGCACGATCGGGCCGAACTGCGAACTGTAGACCCCATGAGAAACCGGTCTGGTCTGACCATCCGGTTGTTTCACGTTCACGGTCAGGGTCTGTTTCTTCATGGGCAATGACTTGCCGTCGAGCAGATAACGGGTCGAATCCTTGGGATCGAGTTGCAGGCGATACAAGGTGAAATGCTTGGACGAGTCCACGGTGTGGGTCCACGCGAGGTGTTGGTTGAAACCGATGTTGATCATCGGCAGCCCCGGCAGCGCAACGCCCATGACGTCCAGTTTGCCGGGAATGGTCAGGTGCATTTGATAGAAACGCATCCCGCCTACCCAAGGGAAATGCGGATTGGCCAGCAACATGCCGCGGCCGTTGAAAGAACGTTCACTGCCGACCGCCACGGCGTTGCTGCCGCGATCCAGGGCAAAACGCTGCATGCGCGAGGCAGCCACCTGGAACGACACGGGTTCGCCTGCCACATGAATAACGGCCTTGGGTGGCATCGCGCCGGCCAAGGCTTCGGCAAACTGCCCTACTCCGCCTTCGACCAACAGACGTCGCGTTAACTTGACCAAGTCCTGGGCGGTAATCTCGCGCACCCAGTCGCCCTGACACTGCTGCGGCAAACCCTGCACCCGACGTTCTGCAAGCGAACGGTTATAGCCCGCTACATAACCTTCTATGAGATCGCGCACTTGCGGGGTTTGCGCCTGCCAGAAACCGGAGACAGCCTCTGGGGTGTTCAGCCAATTGAAAAACAGATCGCTGACCAGGTTTTCGCGTTCTTCGACCGTGAACTGATCCGGGCCGAAATAGCGTGAACGTTCGCCGTTCACGGTAGTGATCTCATTGGCCAGCAGGCACAGGTTGTCCTGAGCGTAGGCGTAACCAATGCCATAACCGAGCCCGCGCTCGTTGTCGGCACGGATATGCGGCACACCGAAACTGGTCCGGCGAATGTCGGCGCTCGCCGGCTCCGGCTGACTACGTGCGTTTGCCGCAAGGCTCAAGCCCACCAACACGCCTGCAAGGCTCAACCGGGTTAACTGCCTGGAAATAATCACGCTCGCTCCTGATCGAAAAGACAAACACCCTGCGTCATACACGCACTGCGCCTTCCCCTAGAAACGAAACAAATGACAAAAATTTAGGCCGTGAAAGGCGCTTCTCACGGGCATCTCACAGGCCGCTGACGTGATGGCGACAAAATTTCTACATTCGGGGCTTCATTATTTGCCCTGCTCGTACGTCTTATTGAATGAGAGCACCCATCACATTTCCTGGCCGGCTCGGAAAAGGAGTTTTTGCATGTACAACTCGCAACTGCCAACGGACGGTAGCAATGCGCCAAAGGGCTCTGCCATGGGCTCCGGTGTTTTCAGTCAACGAAGTGAGCGCAATGGCAACGAGCGGATCAGGCTGCTGCTCAAGAGCTTTGGTCTGCGAACCAGTCTGATCCGCCTCAAAGTCATCGACGCCTTGCTGACCGCCGCCGAAAGCGACCGTAGCCTTGGCGTGCGCGGCCTGCACAGCCACTTGCTGGACCTGGATATCCCTCTGTCCTTCCTCAGTGTGCGGGAAGTGTTGAAACGCTTGTGCAGCGAGGGCGTTATCACACTCAATCCGGACAAAAGCTACAGCCTGCATCCGCACGCTGCAGCCATGCTCCAACGCGAGTGATCCGCTCAAAGTGCGTCGTTCAGGGTTTGACCTTGCGACGCATCACGCCATTGATCACCACCACGATCACCGCCACGCCGATGGCGATGTACTGAAACAGCTTCTCGCTGATGACGCCTGCGTTTTGCAGATACGAAAGGCCGAACATGATCCCCAACACCACGAGGGAGATCAGAATCGAGTATTTCAAACGTTGCGACTGAGTCATTGCGAGTTCCTGAACCTGAAAAATGTATCCGATTTGTATCAGAACGCATGCCAAGCCCCTACCTTTCTCCGGGGATGGGACGCTACAAACGGGGTCTCATGTTACAGCCGATGAAGAGATTTGGCTTCATAGTGGCGATAACCATGAGGATTTAGAAATGTTCCGTCGAATCACACTGCTGATTCCCCTGCTCGCTCTCCTGACCCTGAGCGGCTGCATCGTATTCCCCCACGGCGGCTGGCACGGCGGCCACCATTACGACCGTGGCGGGCCGGGTTATTACCAACATCGATAACGCGAATAATTGAACCTTCATTCGTAAGCTAAATACTCCATCCGATAATTGCTAAATAAATGCCCGCCCTGTCGCGGGCATTTTTCGTACGTGCATATTCACCTCTTCATACCCATCGTTTAGCGAAATATAGCGAAAACTATTGAAACTTCGAGTCTCAATAGTTCATTGGAGCTATTCATATTCAATGATTAGTCTCGGTGCATCGCAACAACCCCGTTATTAAACTTGGAGCAAGAACAGGGATGCCATGCACAAGCCTTTAATCAACATCAGACCCCACCATCTATTGGGCTTTTGCCTTGCAATCACTTTATTCGAACTTCTGACTTATATGGCCAGCGACATGATCATGCCAGCCATGTTGACCGTCACTGAACAACTGGATGCCAGCCCCGATCATGTCCCCTACGCCTTCAATCTTTATCTGGCCGGCGGCATGCTTCTGCAATGGTTGATTGGCCCGCTGTCCGATCACTTCGGCCGCCGCCGGATGTTGCTCATCGGTTGTGCGGTGTTCGCCCTGGCCTGTGCCGCCGCGTTCAACGTGCAAAGCATTTATGCGTTCAACGGCTTACGACTGATGCAGGGCATGGGGTTGGGGTTTGTCATCGCGGTCAGCTACCCGGCCCTGCAAGAAGTTTTCTGCGAAGCCGACGCGGTCAAAATCATGGCGTTGCTGGGGAACGTTGCGCTGCTCTCCCCGCTTCTGGGGCCGTTGCTCGGCAGTCTGCTGCTGGAATGGTTGTCCTGGCGGGAACTGTTTTTACTGCTGGGTCTCGGCGGCGTGATGGTCTGGCTCGGGCTTTACCTGTTCATGCCGGAAACCGTGGGCACCTTGCGCCACGACGGTCAGCGACTGGAAGCAGTACGCTTTGAATGGCACGGCACCGTGCGCCGCTATGCCGCGTTGCTGACTAACCCGCGATTCCTGTGCGCCGCTGTCGCGCTGGGCGTGATGAGCCTGCCGTTGATTGCCTGGATCGGGTTGGCGCCGCTCTTGCTGATCCACAACCAGGGGATTTCGACTCTGCACTATGGCCTGTGGCAAATCCCGGTGTTTGCGGCCGTCATTCTCGGCAATCTGATCCTCAACCGACTGATTGCCAACATTGAACTGCCATCACTGATTCGATACGCGCTTTGGCCGTTTTGCGGCGGGCTCATCGCGCTAGTCGCCGTCAGCTTCTACGGTGCTTCGACAGTCGTGCTGATCAGCTGCCTGGCGCTCTACGCCGTTGGGCTTGGCATGAGCAATGCCGCGCTGTACCGGCTTGCGCTGTTCGCCAGCGACGACAGCAAAGGTCTGGTCTCGGCCATGATCGGCATGATCTCGATCGCCGTCATGGGCGGTGGCGGCTCGATTATCGCTGCAGCCGGCGCCGGTAATAGCCACGAATCCTTTGCCCTGATGGCTGGTATTGCAGGGCTTCTTTGCCTGCTTCCTCTGCGGCTGTTTCTGCGGCGTTCTCACATCGCGCTTGCCGTCTGACACCACAACGTAGGTCTTTTGATGATCCATTTACCCCACACCGATGCGCTCTGTGCGTTAACGCAACCCTATTGCCTGGATTCAGTGCCTGACGGCCTGTTCGACCAGGCGATGGGGGAAATCAGTCTGTTTCATTGTCACCACACGCCTGGCTACGAACGCTGGCTAAACGCCAACGGGCTCGATGCCCAGGACCTGGAGACACTGGATGACTGGTCAAGACTGCCGCCAATCTTCGCCAACTATTTCAAACGTCACTTGTTGTACGGTCCTACCGGCGAAGGTGCGCTGGAGCTGACCTCATCCGGCACCAGCGGCCAGAAGAGTCGCATGCGCTATGACCCTCGCAGCATGGCGGCGGCCCAAGGCATGGTGAGCCACATTTTCCGGCATTACGGCTGGGATACTCCGGACAGCCCCTGCAATTATCTGCTCCTGAGCTACGAGCCCGAGGCGGCCATCACCTTGGGCACCGCTTACACCGACCAGTTTCTTTGCGGCTATGCACCCGTCAATCGAGTCGTCTACGGATTGCGCCTGACGGGTAACGGTCACGAGTTCGACCTGTTTGGTGTTGTTCGCGCCTTGCAAGAGTTTGCCGACGAGGGCTTACCCGTGAGGATTCTCGGATTTCCTGCGTTCCTTTCCCATGCGCTACAGCACATGGAAAACACCAGCGCACCGAATCTCAAGCTGCCCGTCCAGTCATTGGTGTTTCTGGGTGGTGGCTGGAAAACCCAGGCAGCACAAGAGATTCCCCTGCTTGAGTTGTATGCCCGAATCAATCGGCAATTGGGTATTGACCTGTCCCGATGCCGGGATGGTTACGGTGCCGTCGAGCATGCCGTGCCCTATATCCAATGTGCCCGCCATCATTTTCATGCCCCCATTTACTCGAAGGTTTTCGTGCGCAACCCATCCGATTTCACTGTCCAGCCATACGGCCAGCGCGGCTTGCTGGAGTTCGTCTCCCCGTACATTTCGTCAAGCCCTGCTCACGCTGTGGTCATGGGCGATCTGGCGACATTACACCCTGGTGCCAGTTGCGGATGTGGCCTGACGACCGATTGGTTCGAGCTGCACGGACGCGCTGGCACCACCGCCAGTCGCAGCTGCGCCATGGCGGCTTCCGAATTGCTTGGAGGGGCTTGATATGTACCTCATCAATGGCCAACTGCGTGACGACGTTACCCCGGAAGGCGCCCTCGACCGTCTTCAAAAACAATTACCCAGGTTGCTTTCTGCACCGATCGACAGCGAGACCGTCATCGAGGCCGCGGCGTGTTTCGCCAGCCAGCTACAGACTCGCAGCCTGAACCTGCCCCTCGACGACGATCAATGTCAGGGGCTGATCGAGTTCTGCCAGCGCAGCAACCTGAGCAGGAAGCTTGAGCGAGAACTGGGTGCGCAACCCCGTTCGCTGAGGCGTATCGACTACCAACAGCCGCACTTTGAAAGCTGGCACCCCTTGGGGCTGGTGGTGCATGTGACGCCGGGCAATGCGCCGATGCTCGCATTCTGCGCGGTTCTCGAAAGCCTGCTGGCCGGTAACATTAACTGGCTACGCCCCAGCGCCAGCGATGAGGGTTTGACTGCGCAATTGCTGGCTGCTTTTGTGAAGTGCGACACCAGTGGCAGGCTTGCCGAATTCGTCGCGGTGCTGCCCGTGGGCACTTCCCGGATAGCCGAACTCTGCGCTCAGGCCGATGGTGTGTCAGCCTGGGGCGGTGAAAAGGCGCTCAAGGCGATTCGTCAGCAAATCCCCGCTGGATGTCGTTGGATCGATTGGGGGCACAGGATCAGTTTCGCTTATCTGTCGCCTGACGCGGCCAGCCCTTCGACGCTGGATGCGTTGGTGGATGAGGTGTGCAGTCTGGATCAACAAGCGTGTTCCAGCCCGCAATGGGTGCTGGTGGACAGCAACGACCCGGCCATCCTGCAGGACCTGGGCGAGCGTTTGAGCGAAGCCTTCACGCTTCGTGCATCGCACTGGCCGGCGCTGGTGCCCACGGATCAGGAAGCGTGCGAGATCACCACCCGCACGGCCATGGCGCAACTGGATTACTGTTTTGCGAACCAGACCGGCCAGGTCTGGGCCGGCCACGGATGGCGGATCATCTGGGAACACCATCAGACGCTCGCACCGTCGCCGCTGTTTCGTACGGTGCTGCTCAAACCCGTGCCGCAACACTTGATCGCTGAGACGCTGTTGCCCTGGCGCACTGCGCTGCAAAGCTGCGCACTGATTTGCTCTCCGACAGAATCGCCAGGACTTGTGCGAACACTGGTCAACGCTGGGGTCACCCGTATTGCAGCGTGTGGCGGGATTCATGACGGCTACGCCGGTGAGCCGCATGATGGTGTCTACGCGTTGACGCGTCTGAGTCGCCGCCTTTCGGTGAGTCTGGCACCTGATGTGCTGACGGGCCATGCAACGTTCGACCCGGTCCCGCC
>NZ_JAGYGJ010000067.1:0-32092 GCF_019947405.1 Pseudomonas sp. GL-B-26
GGGGGAAAGGGGGCAGATCTCCATGCTTTTCAAATCCTGAGTTCGACTCGGTTATTCAGGTCGATGTAGAGCTTTGCATCACCTCGGTCAGTCCCCTCTACCTTCGGGAGAGGGTTAGGGTTAGGGTGAGGGCTTGGTTCAACGCTCAGGAATCAATAACTCCCGAACACCGCCGACCTGCTCCACCACTTCCCCCGGCAACCGCAGCCGCTGATCATCCAGATACCGATAATCCTGCCGCGCCGCCGTCAGCTGATTCAGGTCCAGCTCAACCGCAAACTGTCCTTCCTCGCGCCCGGCCTCGAACAACAAAGTCCCCAGCGGATCCACCAGCGCACTGCCACCCGCAAACACCAACCCGCCATCGCCCTCTTCCACCCGGTTGACCATCA
Organism: Pseudomonas sp. GL-B-26; assembly: GCF_019947405.1. Taxonomy (NCBI): domain Bacteria; kingdom Pseudomonadati; phylum Pseudomonadota; class Gammaproteobacteria; order Pseudomonadales; family Pseudomonadaceae; genus Pseudomonas; species Pseudomonas sp. GL-B-26. Next base: position 393 of record NZ_JAGYGJ010000067.1, read on the forward strand.
GCGCAAACGCCTGGTTTTCCTGGGCACGGGCCATGATCGCGGTGCGGTGAGTCGGGCCGTAAGGGTCCATGTTGCCGTTGGTGACGATCAGCAGTTCGGCCCCCAATTGCGCCAGGGCCCGGGCGGTTTCCGGGAACTCGATGTCGTAACAAACCAGCAGGCCGACCCGCACACCGTTCCATTCACACGTGGCGTAACGGTCTCCGGCCTCGAACACACCGCGATCCGACGCCCACAGGTGCGTCTTGCGATATTTCAGGGCGATGCCTTCGGGGGTGATCAGCAGCGTGGTGTTGTAGAAGCGGCCGTTGTCGTTCTCGGCCATGCCAATCACCACGGCGATGTTGTGTTCACGGGCCGCGGCCAGCACCGCGCTGACGGTCGGACCGTCCAGCGGTTCGGCGGTTTCGGCCAGCGCCTCGAGGGACGGAAAGCCCATCAGGTGGGTTTCGGGAAATACGATCAGCTGCGTATCGGCAGCACAGGCAGCCATCGCCGTCAGAGCGCGTTCGAGGTTATAAGCCGTGTCGTTGTCACGGCCCGCCAACTGGGCGAGTTCGACTTTCATGGGTATTCCTTGTTCTTGACCAGGCTGGCAGAAAGATTGCCCGGTCGGTGTCTGTGCGCCAGTATGCGCAGCAAGCCACCGGCCCGAAATCACGCCGCTGGGGTAACCCGATAGGGGTAGAGGCATGACACTCTCGTTAGACGACATCGCGTGGCACCGCTCGGTCGGGCAACTGATCGACGCCTTGGACAAGCCCAATTTCTGGACGCAGCTGGTGCGGTTGCTGGATCAGTACGTACCCTTCGACAGCTGGGTGGCGCTGCTTTTCAGCGCCGATCAGCACCCGCTAGTGTTCGCCGAATGCCCGGGCGCGGACGGCAGTCCCGATCAGTTGTTCCAGGACTATCTGCGCGGTTTGTATTTGCTCGATCCGTTCTACATCGCCTGTCGCGAGCAGTCGCGCACCGGGCTCTATCGCCTGTCGGAAGTGGCACCGGAGCATTTCGAGCTGACCGAGTATTACCAGCGCTACTTTCGTCTGAATGTGGTGGCCGATGAAATCCAGTTCAATTGCCAACTCGAAGGCGACCGAACACTGTGCCTGTCACTGGGCAGCAAGCAGCGTTTCAGCGGCCAGCAGATTGCCTTGCTGTCGCTGATCCAGCCTTGGGTACTCGGCCTGTTGCGCCAGCGCCTGCCCTACGAAATCAACGAAGTCGTGGCCCTCGCGCCAGCACCGCCGAAAGCCGACTGGCGCGTGCAGCTGGAGGCGTCGGTGCAACAACTCAAAGGCGCGCAATTGACCGCCCGGGAGCTGGATGTCGGGCGCTTGATGCTCAGCGGTTGCTCCAGTAAAGAAATCGCCCGCAAGCTGGAAATCTCTGTCGAAACCGTGAAAGTCCATAAGAAACACATGTACAGCAAACTGGGGATCAAATCCCAGTCAGAGCTGTTTTCGATTTTTCTCCAGGCACAAAATGCCTGATTGCCCCACCGAGTCCGAACCCAAGGAAACCGTATGAGCCTGTCACTCCTGAGCCGCTACGCCTTCTTTGCCGTCTGTGTGATGTTCACCCTTGCCAGTCTGCCCTTCCTGGAGCACGACTGGCTCTGGCCCATCACCGCCGTCACCGGCATTCTCAGCCTCGTGGGCCTGTTCGATCTGCTGCAAAGCCCTCACGCCGTGCGCCGTAATTACCCGATCCTCGGCAACATCCGCTATCTGGTAGAGGGTATTCGCCCGGAAATCCGCCAATACCTGCTCGAGTCCGACAGCGACGCCCTGCCCTTCTCCCGGGCCCAGCGTTCGCTGGTCTATTCACGGGCCAAGAACGAAAGCGCCGACAAACCCTTTGGCACGTTGATCGATGTGTATCAGTCGGGTTTCGAGTTCATCGGCCACTCCATGCGCCCGGCGCCGTTGAGCGACCCGAGCAGTTTCCGGGTAACGGTCGGCGGCCCGCAGTGCACGCAGCCGTACTCGGCGTCGGTGTTCAACATCTCGGCCATGAGCTTCGGCTCCCTCAGCGCCAACGCCATTCGCGCGTTGAACCAGGGGGCGAAACTCGGCAACTTCGCCCACGACACCGGCGAAGGCAGCATCAGCGCCTATCACCGGGAAAACGGCGGCGACCTGACCTGGGAACTCGGCAGCGGCTACTTCGGCTGTCGCACCGCCGACGGTCGCTTCGACCCTGAACGCTTCGCGGCGCAAGCGCAGACACCCCAAGTGCGGATGATCGAAATCAAGATGAGCCAAGGCGCCAAGCCTGGTCATGGCGGGATTCTGCCCAAGCACAAGGTCACCAAGGAAATCGCCGAAACCCGCGGCATCCTGATGGGCGAAGATTGCATCTCGCCGTCGCGACACAGCGCGTTTTCCACACCGATTGAACTGATGCACTTCATCCAGCAGTTGCGCGAACTGTCCGGCGGCAAACCGGTGGGTTTCAAGTTCTGCCTGGGCCACCCGTGGGAATTCATGGGCATCGCCAAGGCCATGCTGGAAACCGGCATCCTCCCCGACTTCATCGTGGTGGATGGCAAGGAAGGTGGCACCGGCGCCGCGCCCGTAGAGTTTACCGACCACATTGGTGTGCCGATGCGCGAAGGCCTGCTGTTCGTGCACAACACGCTGGTCGGCCTGAACCTGCGAGACAAAATCAAACTCGGTGCCAGCGGCAAGATCGTCAGCGCCTTCGACATCGCCAGCGTCCTGGCCATCGGCGCCGACTGGGCCAACTCGGCGCGCGGCTTCATGTTCGCCATCGGCTGCATCCAGTCGCAAAGCTGCCACACCAACAAATGCCCGACCGGTGTCGCCACCCAGGACACCCTGCGACAACGCGCACTTGTCGTCCCGGACAAGGCCCAACGCGTCTTCAACTTCCACCGCAACACGCTCAAGGCCCTGGCCGAAATGCTCGCCGCTGCCGGGTTGGAACATCCTTCGCAGCTATCGGCCAAACACCTGGTACGGCGCATGTCGGCGACCGAGATCAAACTGTTCTCGCAACTGCATGTGTTCTTGAAACCGGGGGAGTTGCTGACCGGTGAAGTCAGCGGCGAGTTTTACTCACGGATGTGGCAGATGGCGCGGGCGGATAGTTTTGAGCCGAATGAGGTCGTAGCGGCCTGAACCCGACGCCCCCTCATCGCGCTTCACCAGTGCAGCGTCTTAATCGGCGCTGGCTCTTTCATGACAATAAAACCGTAATCGCCGAGCAGATAAATCCGGTAGTACTGGCTCTCCAGCACCGGTGGATAACCCTGATAACCCACTCTCGTCGCGTTACGTCGTTCCTTCTCCGCAACAACGTTAGTGATGCCCACTTTCGGCAGGTTCTCGGCCAGCATGTAGAAGTCGATGTTCAGCAGATAGTGCAACACCGGCATCTGCTTGAACGAGCCCGCCGCCCCCCGCAGCCAGTGATCGGAATAGGTCACGGACATGTAAATGCGCTTGGCCTCGAGCAGCTGTCGATTCGACGCAATGTCCTGCTCAAGACTTAACAACGCGCTGGCCGCGAAGGCTTTCTGCACCGTCAACACGCGCCCATAGGCGTACGACAGCGAAAGCATCGCCAGCAGTGGAACCATCAACAACAGCGGCAGCCGCTCGTGGATTCGTGCCAGCGCCAGATGGCTCAAATAGAACAACAGCACCAACAGAACCGCAAAGCCCATCAGGGTCCTGGCGCCTTCATTGAAGTCCCGGAAAAACAGCGCCATACCCGACACCAGTAAGGTCACTACCGGTAATGCCAGCACACAGATCAGGCCGATCAGCATTTTGTTCGCTGTGCTGTCCTGACGCGCCACGACGTTGAGCCCCAGGCGAACCGCGCCAGCAACGGCACACAGCAACAACCCGGCGAACAACCAGGCAAATCCGCCGTGAAACAGCAGCACGACTTTTTCCAGCACTCGGGCGATGTTTACGTGCAGTTGCAGCAACGGCTCCGCGGTCCAGTTCAGCAGCAGAGTGCGATTGTGCTGAGTGAACGGATAAGCACTGACCGCGTAAATCAGGCAGCCCAGGAAGGCCTGAGCGATTTTCCAGCCGATCAACTCGCACCACTTCGGCCAGGCCAGTTTGTCATTGGCGCCCCTGAGTACCTCCAGGCAACACAACCCGAGAAATACATTGAAGCTCACCTGATACAGCCCTATCGCCAAGGCAACCAGGAAGGACGGCACCAGCCACTGCTGAATGCGCGAAGGGGAACGAAAGGTGATCGCATAGATGACCGCCACCACACTCAAAGCCATGGTGGGGCCGTCGTATTGATAGGACAGGTTTTGCAAAAAGAACGGGTTGTACCAGAGCGGTAGCATCACCAGACAGCAGGCAATCGTCGGTTGCGGGTAGTAATGAAACGTCAAACTCGTCAACGCTGCGGCCATGGCCAGCGTGGCGATCAACAGCGGCAGCGGAAAGATGTTCGGCGCGGCATTGCTGAATGTCAGCAGGTTGTAGAACAGCTCGGTGAATAACCGTCCCTGCTCCGCCCAGGCCGAACCGGCCGCGGCTGACAGGGATCGCCAGTTGTCGTCGATATATGGATAGTCCGCGAGGATCAACGGCACCACATACACAAAGGTCGCCAACAGAAAAAACAGCCAGACCTGCCGACGCCCGAGTTCCTTGCTGAAAAAGTCGCTGAACCTGCCCATGCTAAATCCCGAGCCGGTCTTTGCCGCCGACGATGTCTTTCACCACATAGCGTGGCCGATGCTTGGCCTCGATGTAGATGCGGCCGACGTACTCACCGAGGATGCCGATGCCGATCAGCTGCACGCCGCCGAGAAATAGAATGGCCGTCATCAACGACGGGTAACCGGGGACGCTGTTGCCGAAGAAAATCTTGTCCAGCACCATGTACACCGCGTAGAGCACTGCGAAAATCGAAATGCCGCCGCCGACATAAGTCCATAAGCGCAACGGCACCGTGCTGAAGGAGGTCACACCTTCCAGCGCCAGGTTCCAGAGTTTCCAGCCATTGAACTTGCTGGTGCCCGCCGCTCGCTCGGCTCGCTCGTATTCCACCACCACGGTGTTGAACCCGGCCCATGACAGCACCCCCTTCATGAACAACTGGTGCTCGGGAAGCGCGCGAATCACATCGACCACCTTGCGATCCATCAGCCGGAAATCCCCGACGTTTTCTTCGATGCGGGTGTAAGCGATACGGTTCAGCACACGATAGAACAGCGACGCGCTGTGGCGTTTCAGGTAACTGTCGGCGGTGCGATCCCGGCGCTTGGCGAGCACCACATCCGCGCCTTTTTGCCATTGCTCGATCAACCGCGGGATGACGCTGATCGGGTCCTGCAAATCGACATCCATGGGAATCACCGCATCGCCGGTGGCATATTCCAGGCCGGCGAACAACGCCGGCTCCTTGCCGAAGTTGCGTGAGAAGTTGATCAGCAAGACCTGTTCATCGGCCTGCGCCAAGGCCTTGACCTCTTCAGCCGTCCGGTCGGAACTGCCATCGTTGATGAACACGATCTCGACCTCTGCCTGGTCGAGCTTCAACTCGCGACGCACGGCCTGATAAAACAGGCTGATCGCCTGTTCTTCATTGAATACCGGAACGATCAACGAGACTTTCATGCGTTTCGCTCGCGAAAGACCACGTACTTTGAAAACAGAAAGCCAAGCACCAGGCTCAATGCCGAAAAGATAGCCACCGTAAGCAGGCCGTGAAGTCTCCACACGTCGCCTGCATGGCCGACGCCCAGACTCAGCGCCCCCATGGCTCCCAAGAATAGAAGATAACCGCCGACTGACGCCTTGGCATCGAAGGTGTACAGCGCGTTCATGTAGAAGGAAAACGAGGCGGCAACGCAGAAGGCTGCCAGGTTGCTGACAGCCTGACTGAGGCCGGCCCCCACGCTCAGCAGAAAGAAGATTTGCCAGTGGATCAGGGTGTTGGCGACCCCGACCACCGTGTAGCTGGAAAATCCTTTCCACAAAAGTTTCATGGTGACCCTCCTGTTTCACGTCATAAAACTTTGAACTTGTCTACTGTCAGAAATCACAGGTCCGACCGCCTTTCAGACCAGCGGTCAGGGCTTGCCTCAACGCCGGGAGACATCCCGAAATACCCCGGTTTTGCAATTACCTGCGAATCACGCCACCCTGCGCGCCGCCGTTGTGCGGCGCGCAACCTTTGGCGCCTTCGGCTACTCCTTATTCTCAACACCCGTTCACGAGCCCGCCGTCATGACGTTTGAGCGCGATCACCGAATCGACTTTTTTCGCGGCCTGGCACTGATCTTCATTTTTTGGGATCACGTGCCTCACAACCCCCTTGGCCAAATCACCCTGCGCAATGTCGGCTTCAGCGATGCCGCAGAAATATTCGTGTTTCTCGCCGGCTACGCGGCCGTTCTGGCCTACGGCAAAATCCTTGCGCGCGATGGTTACCTGATCGCCTGCGTGAAAATTCTGCGGCGCGCCTGGGTGCTCTACGTGGTCCATATTTTCCTGCTGGCCATGCTGATGGGCATCGTGTTCTTCGCCAACAGTCATGTGGAAACCCGCGATCTGGTGGAGGAAATGGGCCTGCATCACTTCATCACCAACCCCCAGCAAGCGTTGACGGATGAGTTGCTGCTGCGCTTCAAGCCGAACCTTATGGACCCGCTGCCGTTGTACATCGTGCTGCTGGCGGGATTGCCACTGGTCCTGCCGTTGCTGGTGCGCAAGCCGTGGGCGGTCGTAGCGGTGTCGTTGGCGGTGTACTTGCTGGCACCGCGGTTTGGCTGGAACCTGGCGGCCATCAAGGACGGCGTGTGGTACTTCAACCCCGTCACCTGGCAACTGCTGTTTGTCCTCGGCGGCTTTGCGGCGATTCACGGGCTGCGGCCACGGTTGCCCGACGCTCGTCCGCTGTTGCGCCAGCCCTTGTTTGTCAGCGCGGCGGTGTACTTGGTGGTGGCCGGCGTGATTACTGTCTCCTGGCGCTGGCCGGAAATACACGATGCCCTGATGCCCGCCAGCCTGAGCAACCTGCTGTACCCGATCAGCAAGACCGATCTGTCGCCGGTCCGTCTTCTGCACTTCCTGGCGTTGGCCTATGTCACCGCCAGGCTCTTGCCCGGCAACGGCTGGACGCAAAACTGTCTGGCGCAGCAATGCTGCCGCATGGGGCGCTACTCACTGGAAGTTTTCTGCCTCGGCGTGCTGTTGGCGCCCTTGGCGGACATGCTAAACGCCCTGACCGACGATGCGTTTGCCATGCAGGTTTTCACAGCGTTGGTGGGTGCCGGGGTAATGGCGTTGCTGGGGGCGTGGCTGGATTTCAATAAACGGTTGAATCGATCAGTGCAAACCGCCACAGCCTGAAATGCAAAAGCCCCGACCAATGGACCGGGGCTTTTTCATTTCAGGCGTTACGCCTTACGAAGCCGAACGCACCGCACCCTGCGACACATTGGTCGGTTGCAGCTTGAACACGTAGAACAACACCGTCAGCAGGACCAGGAACGCCGGGCCCACATACAGCGCCACGCGAGTGTCCGGGAAGTACGCCATCAGGCCGACCACCAGCACCAGAAACGCCAGCGCCAGATACGAGCTGACCGGGTACAACCACATCTTGTATTTCAGGCCGGCACGTTCGCTGGCACTCAGGCCTTGGCGGAACTTGAGCTGGGCCAGCAGGATCATCACCCAGGTCCAGATCGCGCCGAAGGTGGCAATCGCCGTCACCCAGACAAAGACTTTTTCAGGCACCAGGTAGTTGAGCAGCACACCCAGCAACAAGGCACCGATCGACAGCAGCAAGGCGCGACGCGGCACGCCGTTGTTCGAGGTCTTGGCGAAACCGGCCGGGGCCTGACCGTTCTGCGCCAGACTGTAGAGCATGCGCCCGGTGCTGAAGATGCCACCGTTGCAGGACGACAGCGCCGCGGTGATCACCACAAAGTTGATGATGCCGGCGGCGGTCTTGATGCCCAGACGCTCGAAGGTCATCACGAACGGGCTGCCCTGGGTGCCGATTTCGTTCCACGGGTAGATCGACAGGATCACGAACAGCGCGCCGACATAGAACAGCAGAATCCGCCAGAACACCGAGCCGATCGCATTGGGAATGGTCTTCTGCGGGTTCTTCGCTTCACCGGCGGTCAGGCCGATCATCTCGACGCCGAGGTAGGCGAACATCACCATTTGCAGGGACATCAACACGCCTTGCACGCCGTTGGGCATGAAGCCTCCGTGCGCCCAGAGATTGGAAATCCCCAAGGCAACGCCGTCGTTGCCGAAACCGAATGCAATCACTCCGATACCGCCGACCACCATCGCAACGATGGTGACGATCTTGATCAGGGCGAACCAGAATTCGAACTCACCGAAGGCTTTCACCGCGATCAGGTTGATCGAGCCCATGCTGATCAACGCCGCGAGTGCCCAGATCCAGCGCGGCACATCGGGGAACCAGACGCCCATGTACACCGCCACCGCGGTGATTTCCGCAACGCAAGTCACCAGCCACAGGAACCAATAGTTCCAGCCAGTCAGGAAGCCCGCCAATGGGCCGAGGTAGTCTTGAGCATAACGGCTGAAGGAGCCGGCGACCGGGTTGTGCACCGCCATCTCGCCGAGGGCGCGCATGATCACCAGGATCGCCAGACCGCCGATGATGTAGGACAGCATGATTGCCGGACCGGCCATCTCGATGGCCTTGGCCGAACCGAGGAACAGACCGACGCCGATACAGGCACCGAGTGCCATCAAGCGAATATGCCGTTCGCCGAGTTCGCGTTTGAGCGGGCCGCCTTGAGCGGTCTCGCCATTGGGCAGGTGATTGCCAACTGGCATAGGGGTACACCTCATCTTGTTATTGGATATGACCACCGAGTGTCGAAGCGCTGACCGGTAAGCCAATGCTTTTCTGAAACCGGGCCTGCTTCGTGGGCAAACCCGTCTTGTAGGACAAAACCTGCAAGATCAGCGGGGCGTGCAGTATAAAAAGCTTCCTACAGGGTTTTTCACTCTATAAACCACAACATTCAGCGAGAACTCTCGGGAAAAGCCGGGTTTACGGAGGGGCATTACCTGGTATTTGCAGGACTTTTCGCCAATGAAACGGCGTGGAGTATTGCACGGTAATGGTGCATCGTCATGCCCCTATCCAGGCCTTATTTATCGCTCGACGTGTCTAAATCAGCCATTTCAGACCCCCTCACCACAAAAGCTCCTCATCGCCAGATCCTTCGCAGGAAACAGAAATTTCACTCAACAATCGCAGCGCCAATGCAGACCACTGCGTACTAGCCTGAGAGCGTCACCTGACTTTCACGTAAGGAAGCAATGGATTGCCTACTCAACCAAACTCCCATCGCCTGCGTTTAGGCAGAAATTCCGAAAACGGTCGTGCCTACCTCATCACCGCAGTTATTCACGATCGACAACCCATATTTTCTGATTGGCGAGTGGGGCGTTTGCTTGTCGCAGAACTGCGCCGGGCTCACGACTCCGGACTGGTGAATTCAATCGCTTGGGTGGTTATGCCCGATCACTTCCATTGGCTTATGCAACTGAAAGGAAACGATCTGGGTTGTGTCGTCGGTTCCATCAAGTCACGTTGCACCCAGACAGTGAACAGAATGACGGAACGGGAGGGCCCACTATGGCAAACCGGCTATCACGACCGGGCAATCCGCGATGGAGAAGAACTCCTGCCGTTCGCTCGATACATCGTCGCAAATCCATTACGTGCCGGCCTGGTGGAAAAAATCGGTGATTACCCGCTCTGGGATGCCAACTGGCTCTAAAACGAACACAAACTCTGTGGCGAGGGGGCTTGCCCCCGTTGGACTGCGAAGCAGTCCCCCCGAAACTTGAACGCCCAATGTTGTATGAGGCAAACCGCATATACCTGACTTGCGTCTGCTACGCAGCCGAACGGGGGCAAGCCCCCTCGCCACAAAAGCTTCCTCGCCACAGGGAATGATAGGAAATCGATATTTGTATATTCACAATTTTTTCACCAACGCCAACCACCGTCTAAGCTTCAGACAAGTCCTCTCAATCTGCGTGAATGGATCAGTCGACTATGGGCGCTTTATGGCAAACCGATTCGAGAAAAAATGTGGTTCCGACTGAACGTGTGGATGAAGCGCCTTTACCTGAAAAACCCCCTCGCAGTCTTATGAAGCACGGTTGGGGGGCGTTCTGGTTGTTGTTGCTGATAATTCTGGTTGTCCTGGGGCTGGCCGCAGCCAAGGAAATGCGCACGTCGAAATTTCAATCCCGGGAACTCAGCCAATACGCCGCCACCCTGAGCTACGAGCTGAAACCCGGTCCCAGCGATGCCATTCATTATCCCGGCGCCGGTCCTTTCGACCTGCGTCTGGGCTACAGCTCGCTGGATGAATTCTTGCCGCGTCTGATCAAGCGTGACTACGTTGTGGCGTCCCAGACCCGGTTTTCCAAAAAGTTGATGGACTACACCGACAAGGGCTTTTTTGTGCCCTACGCGGAGAAAATCCAGGCCGGATTATCGATCACCGATTGCCGTGCGGCACCGCTTTACCAGTACAAATACCCACAACAACTGTATTCAAGCTTTGCGGCGATCCCCCCCGTGGTGGTCAACAGCTTGCTGTTCATCGAAAACCGCTTTCTGCTCGATCCCCGTCAGCCCCGGGCCAACCCTGCCGTGGATTGGCCGCGGTTCGGCATGGCGGCGTGGTCCCAGGTCGCCAAGTTGATGCACCTGCCAGGCCAGTCGGCGGGTGGCAGTACCCTGGCAACGCAACTTGAGAAGTACCGGCATTCGCCCGATGGCCTGACCGTGTCGGGCGCGGAAAAAATCCGTCAGATGATTTCTGCCAGCGTGCGCGCCTATCAGGCCGGACCGGAGACCCTCGAAGCCCGGCAAAACGTAATTCGCGATTACCTCAACAGCGTGCCCCTGTCGGCAGTACCGGGCCACGGTGAAGTGCATGGTATGGCCGAAGGTTTGCGCGTCTGGTACGGCGCCGATTTCAACCAGGCCAACGAGCGGCTGGCCAGCAACGCTACAGATCCGAAAAGCATGTCGGAAAAAGGTCTGGCCCTGCGAGAGATGCTGTCTTTGATGATTGCCCAGCGCCGCCCTTCCCACTACCTGACCAAGGGGCACGATGAACTGGCCGAACTCACCGACAGCCACATTCGCCTGCTGGCACTGAATGGCGTGATCGATGCGCCACTCGAGGCAGCGGCATTGACCAGCAAAGTGACCTATCGCGACTGGCAGACACAGCCAACCATTCAGCCGATCGAAACCAACAAGGGCATCAGCGTGGCACGCAGTCGTCTGGGCGGGTTGCTCAACCGTCCGCTGTACGACCTCGATCGACTTGATCTTTCCGCCACCAGCACCCTGCAAGGCGAGTTGCAAACCCAGGCTACCGAGTACCTGAAGCATCTGGCCGACCCTGTGTTTGCAGCGCAGATCGGCTTGATGGGTGAACGCCTGCTGACCCCCACCAGTACCACCCAAGTGCGCTACAGCTTCACCCTGTTCGAACTGACCCCGGACGGCTCGCGGGTGCGGGTGCAGACCGACAGCACCGACCAGCCATTCGATATCAATGAAGGCAGCAAACTGGAACTGGGCTCCACCGCCAAGATGCGTGTGCTGACCACCTATTTGCAGATCATCGCCGAGTTGCACGATAAATACGCAACGATGACCGTCCCGGAACTGAAGAAGGTCGACGTCCCTGATCAGGACCGCCTGAGTCGCTGGGCCGTCGATTACCTGATCCAGAACAAAGACCGCAACTTGCCAGGCATGCTCGGCGCTGCGCTGGATCGCAAATACTCGGCCAGCCCCGGCGAAGCTTTTTTCACCGGTGGCGGGCTGCACACATTCGTTAACTTTCGCAAAGAAGACAACGGCCGCCTCCCTACCCTGCGCGATGCCCTGCGCGAGTCGATCAACCTGCCGTTCATTCGGCTGATGCGTGACCTGGTGCGCTACACCACGTATTCAGGCGCCAATAGCAGCGCCGAATTGCTCAAGGACGACCGCGACCCTCGCCGCCAGGAATACCTGGCCTCGTTTGCCGACCGCGAAGGCACGTCGTTCCTGCTCAAGTTCTGGAAGAAGTACAAGAACAAGGACACCCAGGCGCGGCTCGAGACCTTCCTCGACGGCATGCGCCCGACACCGATTCGCATGGCCGCGGTGCATCGTTATCTGTTGCCACAGGCCAGTCAGCAAAGCTTCAACATGTTCGTGCGCTCGCACCTGACAGGCGCCAAGCTCACCGAAAAACTGACCGACGAACGCCTCCAACGGCTCTACGAAAGCTACGGCCCTGGCGCCTACGACTTGCCGGACCAAGGCTTCATCGCCAAGGTCCACCCGCTCGATTTGTGGTTGATGGGGTACCTGCTGAACAACCCGGATGCCAAGTTCAGCCAGATCGTCAAAGCCAGCCAGTTCGAACGCCAGGAAGTCTACAGCTGGCTGTTCAAAAGTCGTCACAAGGGTGCCCGCGACAGCCGCATTCGCACCATGCTGGAGATCGAGGCGTTCCTTGACATTCACCAGCGCTGGCAGAAAGTCGGCTATCCGTTCGATCACCTGGTGCCGTCACTGGCCACCGCCATCGGCAGTTCCGGCGACCGTCCGGCAGCATTGGCGGAGCTGATCGGTACCATCCTCAACGACGGCGTGCGCATGCCGACACTGCGCATCGACAGCCTGCATTTTGCAGCGAACACGCCATACGAAACCAAACTGATCAATGACCCGGATGTCGGTAAACGGGTGATGCCTTCCGAGGTCGCCGCAGCCATGCGCGAAGCGTTGTCGCAGGTGGTGGATGCCGGCACAGCCAAACGCATCTCCGGCAGTTTCGTAACGCCTGATGGCAAACCGTTGGCCATGGGCGGAAAAACCGGTACGGGCGATAACCGCATCGAAGCCTTCGGTTCGGGTGGGCGAATTCTGAGTTCGAAATCCATCAACCGCACCGCGACCTTCGTGTTCTACATCGGCGATCGTCACTTCGGCACGATGACTGCGTTCGTGCCCGGGCAATCGGCCGAAACGTTCAAGTTCACCTCGGCCTTGCCAGTGCAAGTGCTCAAGGGGATGGCGCCGATTCTGACGCCGTACCTGCAACCGGGTAGCAGCGTCGCGTGTCAGCCGGTTTCGACATCGCGACTGTGAGCTTTTGCGCAGCAGGTGGTATTTAATTATTTTTCAGATTTGAATACTGACCTGTTTACCGGCTGAAAACGCCGGTTAAGCACAGATCTTTAGACTGTTGTTTTTAGCCCCGACAGATAGGCTGATCATTCTTAAAACGATCAAGGATGATTGCCATGTCTGACGCTCCCACGCTCGGCCAAAACATGAACAAGGGCCGGCACTACGAGTTCATCAAAAACACCATCAACGACCACTTTAAAGACGCCACTGTCGGCAGAGGCCGGGCACTGGCGGATACTGGATTGAAGATTGAGCCGTGGTACACCACCTCGCCCTCCAGCCATCATGACAAGCTGAAAGCTGCCAACCTCAAGGCATGGGGTTCGCAAAACCAGGTCGACCAACTGTTCGAAAAACTGCAGGACGTTCATTCGTTTGCCGCGCCCCTGCTCCAGGCGAAACTCAAGGAACGATACGGAATCGAAAATGACGTCAAGACGACCTGCCTGCGCCTGTACATCCCCAAGGATTTACCCTGGTACGCGATTGATTTCACGGGCGGTGTGACTGCCCAAACCGTCTCCCTGCTGGAGGCGGCGCTGCACAACTTTGCAAAAAGCGAAACGGTCAATGCCGACTCGGAATACATCACTCAACCCGACAAACACGGGCACTTCGATGTAATACCGATCAAACATAAAATGACCATCAGGCAGTTCCAGGCACTTTGCCGGGAATTGGACATTGGCGCGCGCTATAAAAAACATCTCGAACGCTATCTGCTTCCCGACGAACCGGTAGCCGAAGCCGTAATGAAGCACAAGGTGACCGAGAGTCAGAAAGACGCACTGACCGTCGCCGCGCAATTGGCGTTGACGACCGGGGATATCCAGTACGACGCCTATACGCTGATGCTGGATCTGGCGAAGGACAAACCTAAACTACTCCTCAATGGGAAGCAGATGCTGTGCTGCGACCTGTCCATGATGCAGACGCGTCTGACCGGCATTGTCCTGTTGATTCCTGCCGCGCTGGACAGCAGAGGCATTCGACGACTCATTGCATATGTCCCGCATGACCCTGATCACCCGCTCAAGGAGTACGAATCGACAGACGCGTTCATAAGTGAGCTGGCGCGCCAGTTGCGCGAAAACAACATCGGCGCATCATCGCAGGTGAGTTATCGACAATTCTTCAGTCAGTTTGTCGATCAGCAGCAGCGTGGACACTTTTTCGCCGAACTCGAGCAACGTCTGTTTACGGTCAAATGGCATCAGATAGAGGGTCCGACGGATCAGCGTCCGGCGTGGCGCAAGGAACCCGTCCCAAGCCCCCACTTGCAATTTCAGCATGTACCACTCCCCCGGGATTACTGGAAATACGCCTACCAGCAAAAACTCAACAAGATCCTCAACGACGCACGGGAAATCGCCGTGTCCACCGCCGATACGGACAGCAAGGCCCGCTGGGCCTGGTGGGACAACTTCAAGAAAATAGTGTCGGACATTTTCAATGCCGCGCTACTGGTTCTCACCCCCTTCGTGCCCGGTCTGGGCGAACTGATGATGGCCTACACCGCTTATCAACTGACGAATGACGTCATTGAAGGCATTGTCGATCTGGCCGAAGGTCTGGCAGTTGAAGCAGCCGAACATATGATCAGTGTGGTGACGGACGTCATTCAACTGGCGGCGTTTGGGGCGGGTGCAGCGATTGGCAGCACGCTTCGATTCAAATTGTCGGCGCTGGTCGAGGGCATGAACCCGGTCACGTTGCCCAACGGCAAACAGTCGCTGTGGCATTCAGATCTCAAGCCTTATGAACAAACCAGTCGGAACCTGCCCACTGATTCGAAACCCGACGTCCTCGGTCTGCACCGACACCTCAATCAGGACATCCTGCCGCTTGAAGGCAAGCTCTACACCGTTGAAACCACTTCGCACGATCCGAGCGCCACGCACCGCCTCAAACACCCCTCCCGGCCGAATGCCTACTCGCCGAAGCTCGAACACAACGGCAGCGGCGCCTGGATGTTCGAGGGCGAGAATCCGGGCGATTGGGAAGGTGAAACGCTGATGCGTCGCCTCGGCCATAGCGTCGAGCGCTTTACGCCAACCGAGCGCGAACAAGTCCGCATCAGCAGCGGCACCGACGAAGGGGAACTGCGGCGCATGCATGCCGAGCATGCGCCACCGCCACCACTGCTGGTCGACGCGATCAAGCGCTTCGGCGCGTTTGACGATGTGCAGATCGCCAGTGCGAACATCCGTGCCGGGCGACCGCTCGACCCATCGTACGTGTGGTTCGAACCACTGTTGACAAGGCTCCCGGGCTGGCCTGCCGAACGGGCGTTGAAGGTCTATGAACGGTCTGACTTGAGAGGTCTTTCACGCACCTACGGGAACGCCTCTGCAACTGACGCCAATACCTTGAGCATCGGCCTGCCAGAGCTCCTGTCCGGCCGGCTGTCCGAACGCGTTTCTGTCTTTTTGAAGGACACCGAAATCAACGCCCTGCTGGGTCGCGAAGTACCACGCGCCAAACGCACCCAAGCAGTGCGTGACCGATTGGCGGATGCCGTCGATCAGCGTCAGGGCGAAATTTCAAAACGTGTGTACCAGGCGGGTGAACGGTTGAACAGGGCGCAAACCCGCGTGCTGAAACAGACGTTCCCCGACATGCCGCTCACGCTTGCGGGAAAAGTCCTGGCTGAAGCAAAGCCAGCCGAACTGCAGCGAATAGCCGATGAAAGTCGCCTGCCCCTGAGGATCAAAACCCTGGCGCGCGAAGTGAATTTCGAAGCGTCAACCGCCCGCGCCTACGACGGTTTTTATCACGACGAAATGATGGTGCCGAACACCGAGATGCTAGCGCTAAGAACCCTGGTAATTCATACCGAGAGCCTGAACGATTTGCGTATTGAGGTGCGAAATGGCACCTATGACGGTGCGCTGCGCTGTAGTGTCGGCCCCGATGATGCCTCGACGGTACGGCTACTGATCCGCGATGAGCAGGGCCGCTATGAAGTGCTCGACGGGGACAACCGGCGGCTGCACAAAGCCGACGACTTCTACGAAGCGATTCTCAATGCCCTGCCCGACGACAAGCGCGCAGCATTGGGTTATCCGCGCGGTCACGGTCGCCGGCTCAAACTATGGATAATGGAAATCTCCGCTCCGTCGGGCGAGCGCCGAACATTGCTGGCGGAACCGCCCATTCGCGCAGTTGCCAAAACTGAAACGGTCAATCTGGTGCGAGGTCCGTTCTGGTTCTTTGGCGAAAAGACCCCGGAGCAAAGGATCAAGGAACTGTATCCGCAGTTGACCGATCAGCAAGTCACCTGGTTTCTTCAGGCATTGCGTGCCAAGGGCGATCCCGACCAGGCCATCGACCGCATCAGGGATGACCTCAAGCAGTTGCGCAACACCTTACAGGCGTGGCGGGACAACCAACCTGCTCAATTGGACAGTTCCGGGGATCCCGTCATCGGGATTAACAGGGACTTCCTGCAAAACGGCGGAAGGCATATCGAGGAACGGCTGCTTGAGTGCTTCGAACGCAAGAGCGAAGCATTCGGCGAGCGCAATATCCATCCGGACGGTGGCTACACGCTGGACCTTTCCTCCGAAATCAGGGGGCCGGATCTCGACCGCTGGTGGAAGCAAGTACGCACGCTGGCCGACATCAGAAAATACCTTGATCAGATCACCGTGCTGAACCTGGACAAGGCGCATTTTTCGGTCGACAGGAACGGTTTATTGAACGACTTCCCGAACCTTCATCAGCTGAGCGCCCGCAACACAGGGTTGACCACGGTGCCATCCGATATCGGCAAGCTGGGTCAGCTGACAACCCTGGATTTGGCTGACAACCGAATCAGTCTGAGTGCCAATTCGCTCGAGCAGCTGAGCAACCTCACCCACCTGGAAACGCTGAGGCTGGACGGCAATCCGCTGCGCCAGCCCCCGAATGTCGGTGGCATGCGCGACTTGAAAGTATTAGGTCTGGCAAATACCGGTATCGAAGACTGGCCGCAAGGTCTTTTCAGCGATGCGGCCGGCGAGAAAAACCGCCCGCGTGGTTTTGCTCTCGACATGCGCCAATGCCCGATCAAGACCGTGCCGGAGGTCGCACCAGGGTCGGATCAAGCGTTCATCCTGGCACGTGCGCGATTCGGCACCCTGCGGCTTCCCGATGCCGACCGGATCCGTTTTGGCGACTACCGCGAATCCGCGGGCTTTGCCCGTCAGCAGGCCTATTCAGGAGCTGTAGAGGATGAACTGAGCCATTGGATGCCGTCCTCGACCGCACCATCGGTTTTCGATTTGTCCGAGGGTTACAAAGTACACAGGGAAGAGTCCTGGCACGATGTGATGGCCGAACCCGGCTCCACCGATTTTTTCAGGGTCATCAGTAAGCAGAGAGACAGCCAGGACTACCGGGACGTCGGAGCTCGCAAGCAGTTGACCCAGCGCGTCTGGCAAATGATCGATGCCACGGCGCTGGACTCCGAATTGCGCGAAGAACTGTTTAAACAGGCCAGTCAGCCCGAGACCTGCGCGGATGCAGGGTCGCAGCTGTTCAACAACATGGGGCTCAAGGTGCTGGTGTCGCAAGCGTACACCGAGTCGGCGTCCGCCACGGTGCTTGACGAAAGGCTGGTGAGGCTGGCCCGTAGCGCCGCTCGCCTGGAAAAGGTCGGTGATGTCGCCAGAGCCGAAATCAGCAGCCAGCAGCAAAAGTTCCTGATCAATCCGGCAAACAACACCGCTCCGGATGATGTGGAAGTGCACCTGGCGTTTGAAACGGGACTGGCGAAACGCCTGGAGTTGCCGTGGCAGTCCGAGGGCATGCTGTTTGAACCGAGATCCGGTGTAGATCGGGCAAAAATCGAAACAGCCTATGACACGATCATCGAACGGGAGAAAGGCGACGGGCTGGTCAACGGGATGGTCGATTCATTCGAAAACCCGTTCTGGGAGCAACATTTGCGCAAAACCTACCCTGAACAGTTCGAGTCGAACGATCAATTTTTCGAGGCAAAACAAGGGCAGCTCGAAGAGCTGCGCGAGGTTCAAAACGAGTGGGCCAATAATCAGGACAGGGCTCAGACAACACGGCTTCAGAAAAGACTGGAAGCGTTGGTCAAAGCGCTGAACGTTGAAGAGAAAGAAGTGTTCAGTGGCGAAGCAATGAGCACGTCGTTTTATAACAGGCTGGTGCGAGACATGGGCTATGCACGTAACGAGCTGGCCAGAAACCTGACCCGGGCAGCGATGGCACGAGCCGGGCTTTGAAAATGTAACGCGCCTGGGGATCTTTTGATTGACCCTACGCCAGCGCCGAGTCTTATCACTCGGCGCTGGTTCTCGATCGACACATTGCTCACGCCTTGAACATCGAGGCGCCTGTTTCACCTCACTCCCCAGGCGCCCTGGCGTTGAACAACAACAGTACGTTGCCGCTGTAATCCCCCGGACGGCATCACCGGATCGATTTCCAGCAACACCCGCTTGCCTGCCGCCGCGTCAGCCGCCGACACCACCAGCCGTGGAGAAAGGTCCGGACTCAACTCCACCCCGTTGAAACTGACCCGCAACGCAATGTCGTCAACCGCCCTGCCGTTCGACAAATAGGGAGCGGCCTCCAGGCGCGCTTCAATGGCGCTGGTGTCATGCCGTACATCGAAGTTTCTGCGCACGCTGCTCAGGGACGATGCTGAGGGACTCCAGATCAACCGTTGCGGCCGGTGTATCCAGTCCGGTTCGGCCGGGATCACGTAAAACGAGCGTGCCGGGACGCTCACAATCACCTCGAAGGTGTGCTCCTCCCGGGCAGCCCATGTCAAAGAGCCCATCAGTGCGGTCATTGCCGTCAGCGCGACGGCGGCGCATTGCTTGATCATGTTCGATACCCGTTGCGTCAATGGAAAGCCGACCTATCGGCTGGCAATCTTCAGGACTTTTTTACTGTCGCCTTCGATCAGGGTGAAACGGTATTCGCGCCCCTTTTCCTTGTCGAAGCCAAATGCCTTGCCGGCCATGACGTGGTGTTTGGTGGTCGCTCCGCATTCGGTTTCATTGCTGATTGCGCAGCTTTTGAACTCGTCGACGATGACCACGGTGTTGCCGTTATTGCGCAACTCATAACGTTGGTCGGTTTCACTGATGGCGCTCTCGAAACGGGTGTTTTTGGGACGAACGAAGAAGACCGTGCCAAACCCGGTCATCACGTTGACCCCCGCCGACAGGTTTTTTTTGTAGTCCTCGCGTTCTTCGCCGGACACAGCGAATTCATCTTCCTTTTCCGGCACCACGGGCACGAATCGCACGCGAAAGTAGCGCTCACGGTCACGTTCGCCCATGTACAACAGGCGTGTGCCCTGCATGCCCTGGGCCGGCACGATCAGCCGCGCCGGGCTGGCCATCACACCGTTGCGCGAGGCACCGTCCACGGCAGCCTCGACCGGAATTTCCTTGGGCGCACCATCGGCGTCGTAAACGATTTCCAGCACGTTGACCTTGACGAACGCGGTGGCATCGCCGCTGTTGAATACTCGTTTGAGGTAGGTACTTTTATCCGCATCCAGATAGTCATACACGGTGCCGACATTGATCTGTGGCCCGGCGTTGACCGTCCCGCAAAACACACTGAGCACCCACAGCAAAAACACACGGTTCATTGTCTTTGATCTCATCAGAAAAAAGTGGCGAGGCTCGAACGGTCAAGCATCCGAGTCCCAGATAATGGTGATGTTGCCGCTGAACGTGTCTCTCATATCGGGCCGCAGCAGAAAGTCGATGGAGTCCTTGGGCATCTCGAAACGTAGCGAGCCGGCCTTGCGATTCACATAGATCCCTGGTTGAAAGACTGATGACCACGTGTTGTGTCTAAGCGGGAGAAGCTTGACCTGCCCCGGCCCGCCTGGCCCGGTGATTCCGTCGGGCAAGGTGAGGTAGGTTTCCACTTCGGTGGTATTGCCTTTGGGGCTGAACAGCTTGCAGCGGGGGCCGCCGGTCGAGTTGCATAGCATCATGACTTTGAAGCGCGACGACGCCGACAGATAAAACAGCTGGTCGCGGTAGAGCTTGCTCGGCCTGCGACCACTTTCAATCCAGCGTTGCCACCCGCCCTCGGGCTCCAGCGAAACTTTGTTTCCGCCCGGCGGCAAGTCAACCTTCAAAGTGTGTTGCACATCCAGATCGAAACTTAGGGTCAGGGTCGAGTCATCAGGCTGCATGATGTCGCCCATGTCGAAATCCATCCCGGGTCCGACAGTGTAAGTCCAACTGCCAAAGTAATTACCGGAAGACATCTGCAGCGGGTTTGGCGTACGCAACTCATAGCCAATCTGCATCCGGTCATAGGTCACGGACGGAACTGGGTAATTGGCCCTCGCGGCACACACGCTGGATGCGGTGGTCAACCAAAAGAAGGTTCTACTGGCCGGTAACGTGTACATACCTCCTGTGTACTGACAAGGTTCAGGAGGTTGCCACGTCCAGTCGCTCCAAAGGCGTGTGTGCCAACCCTGAACAGTTGTGGGCTCGCCTGTACCGACCAAATTTTCCGCCGTATCAGGCAGGATATAGCGCCCACCGATCGAGACTATCCGGACTTCCAAATCAGCTTCTTCGAGTGTGTCTGAATGCTTGACACTCAGTCTTTGCCATTCACCGGGTACCCGAAACATCGGCCCCCTGCGTTGATCGGCATGCCCTGCCTCAAAGGGCGCAACAGATCGGAATCCGATGGGTATAAGCAAAGAAAACAGCTCTCTGTCTTTGCAAAACGCAGGTTGCATTTCGCAATGTCCACTTAGAGGGGTTTCATTAACAAACTTGTTTTGCAGTGGTTTTGAAGGATCGGGTCGAAACACCGCACGAATATCCATCGTTGCACTCACCGCTGATTCGGCCATCAGGCTTAATATCAAAAACCAAAAACTGCGGCTTCCTGTTTTACCCCTTATCATCGTTTCAACCCGCCTTCTGTTTAATAAACGACGCATCAGCCAGGGTATCCGGCGTGCACCGCAGATCACCGATCATCAACACGTTGTTTTCACTGCGGTGACGACTCGCATCGAGGCGGAACTGGCACAGCAATTGATTACCCTGACGCACTTCCAGCGTCGGCGAGCCAGCATTCATTTCCATCGAGAAGAACCCGTCGACTTCCGTCACCCCGCGGCTGGCGTGGTTGATCACGTGATGGCCCTTGAGCGGTCGCCCCTGCGCATCGACCAGCCGGCCGAGCACGGTCAGGGTCTTCATCACGCGGACCTTGCGGTATTCCACCCCGCCCTTGTTCAGGTGATAGCGCGTGCGCGCCGGCTCGATGGTCGCCGCCGGGACATGGTTGCCCTCGAAGTCGAAACTCACCGAGCTGTTCTGGTATGCGGTAATCGGGATGAAATTACGCCCCGGCTTCAACGCCGCGCCGCCACCGCTGTAATCGTCGGCGCGCAGGATGATGTCATCGATGTCCGATTCCACATCGACAATCATTCCCGCGCCACGCATTTCGTAATGGCTGGTCATGAGCATTTGCTCGCCGCCGACGACCAGGGTGCTGTCCAGGTTAAGACCGCCGGTGAAGTTGCCGTTGTACGACGAACGCTGGACGAAACCGTCGCCATTGACTGCGT
Source organism: Pseudomonas sp. GL-B-26 (assembly GCF_019947405.1). Classification (NCBI taxonomy): domain Bacteria; kingdom Pseudomonadati; phylum Pseudomonadota; class Gammaproteobacteria; order Pseudomonadales; family Pseudomonadaceae; genus Pseudomonas; species Pseudomonas sp. GL-B-26. Next base: position 22,219 of record NZ_JAGYGJ010000067.1, read on the forward strand.
CGGTACGAAAGCTGGCAAGGCTCGACACACCCACACCGTAGGTGTCAGTGAGTGCAGTCATCGAGACGTTTTGCAGCACGTGATCGTTGAAATCCTGGCGCCAGCCGAGGGAAGCATTGTTGTCGCGGCTGCCGTCACGGGCCGTGCGCGAACCGATGCTGCCGGTAATCTGCTGGCCGGGCGCGCCCAATGCCAGGTTGACGCTCAGGTCGACACCGCGATTGCGCGCACTGCCGCTGCTGTAGCTGCCCGGCCGGTCGAACAGCGACAGCCGCCAGTTGCCATCGCTGCCGAACAGCGTGGTGCGCTGGTTCCAGCCCAGGTCCAGGCCGACGCCTTCAACGTTACCCTCGCTGTGGGACACCCGGGCGTTGATCGAACTTTTGCTGCTGAGCCGATGGTTCAGCGACAGGGATGAGTTGCTGGTCTCGCCGACGAACACATTACGCTGGCGTATCCGTGTGCCGTCCGGCAGGGTTTCATACAGGTCGGTGGTGTCCAGCCAACTGCGGTTGTGGCTGATGACCAGGCTACCGGAACCATAGTTGTAAAGACTTTGCAGATCGAGACCAGTGCCATGATCCTGGGTCTGATACACGTTGGCGTACAGGCTGATGTGATTGGCCAGGGTCCAGTCGATGGAACTGCCGTACTGCAGTTTTTCGCGAATCTGCCGCGCCGATAGCCCGAGGATCACCCGCGGGTGCATCAGGTAATTGATCGAGGCCCCTGCCGTGGGATTGCCGCTGGACTGTTGATCCCAGTTGCTGAGCAGTTTGCTTTCTTCACCGGCAAACAGGTTGTAGCGCCAGCGCTCGTCGAGGTTGCGCCAGTTGTTGGGCTTGTACACCAACTCTTGGGTGGTGGAGGTGATCTGACCGTCTTCGATCAGGCGCACTTCCACTTCGTAGATACCGCCTGGTAGCGGACGGGTGTCGAGGGTCTGCAACCCCGCGGGCACCGACTGGGTGTTGATCAACAGACCGTCGCGATAAATCTCCACCGAACCCTGGCGATTTGCAGTGACATAAATCGGGTAGACGCTGGGCATCGGGCTGTTGATCGCCAGGCTGTCGGAGCTGCCGACCATGACACCGACAGCGGTATCGGGGCTGGTGCCAAACGTACGAGGTTGGCGGGTCAGCCCTTCGGAATTGGGCGTGAAATAGCCCAGGCGCAGGAAACTGCCCTGCAGTTCGCGCTGGGTGTAGAGCTCGTGAACTGCGTGATAAAGCTTATCGTCGGGACCGCCGAGGCGGGCCAATTGCATGTTGAACGTCTGGCTCCAGTTGCCCAGGCTCGCGCTGGCTTCAAGGCCATAGCGCCCGCCCAAATCCTGATCCTGGCCGCCATTGAGGTTGAGCTGGTTGCGCACCATCAGGCCGCTACTGCCGCCATCGGGCTGCTCGTAGTAACGCTTGGCTTCAACATCGCGTTCAGCGTTTTCGGTAAGGATCGAAACCAACGAGCTTTCCAGGTTGTAGTGCACGGCCAGCACCTGATCCGGGCATGACCCAGTGCAATTGCCCAGCGGCACACCCGGCTTGAGATAACTTGCCCATTTTTCCCGTTCAGCGGGGCCGAAACGGTTTTCGCTGGTGTCGGTAAATTCGAGCAGGGTGACGCGATCATCGCGAGACAACACCACCATGGCCTCTCCCAGAGGCTGTTGATCGAGTTCTACCCGGACAGCCAGAGGCACATCAAAGAAATGCTCCTCGAAATCCGCCGGAAGACCTTTGGCCTGCGCCAGGAGACTTCGCGGTGTCGTACCGGCGGAAGAAACGGGAGCCGCCGCTGCACTGGCGCAAAACAACAGCGCAAGCGCAGCCGCGATGGGGGTCATCGGGAACATGAACTCTTACTCTGATTACGATCAAGTTGAAGTCCGACGGGACAAACAATGCTGTTTGCCCTGCCGGTTTGCGCGACTTTGAACGTTAGCGCGAGCCGCCCACGGGAGGGACAGCGTCGAAGGTCATTGCCACGACACCGGTGTAGTCGCCCGGCTGAAAGGTCGTACCTACCGCACTGATTTTCAACGGTGCGCGGAAGTTCACGTCAGACTCGGCTTCACCCACAACCAGTTGCGGGGTCAAGTTGAGTACCCTGTTGTTGAGTTCCACTTTCAACGCAATGGAATCGGAACCAGAGATCAGTTTTGGTGCGCTGTCCAGGCTGGCATGAACCGAACCGCTGTTGTTACGCACATCGAAGAACCCGTTCACTTCTCCCATTTTGCCGGTGGTAGGCTGGTAGCTCATATCCTGATCCTTGTTGACGAGGTCAGGATGGGTAGGTACCACGTAGAAACCGTTAGTCGGCACGTGGGCGATAATGCTGATGGAGTGAGCAGCTTCTCCTGCGGCAAATGCCCCGGCGGAACCCAGCGCCAAAAAAGCCAATGGGACAGCGATTGCGATTTTCTTGAACATTGTTAAGTACCTGTTTTCTTTATGGAATCGGTTCATTGAAAGTTAAAAAATGCTTGCCCGTAATGGGTCGCTTTATTTGAACCTCCAACGCCGAAACATCTTCGACTTCTTGTTCCGGAAAGTAAGCAGGCAACTTCCCATGAGCGCGTAGTTAAACAACCTCATCATCAGAAGGAAAAAGAAACAAAAAACTCAAACACCAAACAGTAGCTGTAAGTTACAGCCTACATACAGTTTTACTAAAAAAACCATACAGCGACTTTGTCTAGACAACAGTGGACTTTCCGGATTTTTAGAACATAAACTCAACTATTATTAGAGCAATAGCTTTAACTGTTAAACAATTCCTGTATCGGCGACAAAATCAGCTTATGTACGGTGATATTTCCTGGTGAATTGCATCATTGACCGCGCCAACCGCCCGTCGGCACCGATCAGCCCCTTGCAAAAAACGTCTTGCCTCGCGCTTAAGATATATCTTAAGTTGTATCTAAATACGACGAGAGAAGACGCAAAATGAGAGACCATCATTCCCCCCACCGCGAACACAGCGACGGCCGCGACGGCTTCGAAAAACGCCCAGGCCCCGGCCGCGAACGAGGTGGCCGAGGCCCGCGAGTTTTCGCCCCAGGCGATCTGAAACTGCTGCTGCTGGCCCTGATCGCCGAGCAGCCTTGCCACGGTTATGACCTGATCCGCCAGATCGAAAGCATGTTCGACGGCGCCTACTGCCCCAGCCCCGGTGTGATTTACCCGACCCTGACCTTCCTTGAAGAAAGCGAGATGATCCTGGGCGACGCCGAGGGCGGGAAAAAACGCTACACCATCACCGATGCCGGACGTCTGTCATTAAGCGAACAGGCGATCGCACTGGACGGCGTGCGGATGCGCATCGAAGTCAGCAAGCGCTCATTGCGCGGCCATGACCGCCCCGCCGAGATTCACGAAGCAGTGCACAACTTGCGTCATGCCTTGCAGATGCATCACGGCCGCTGGAGCCCGGAAGAAATCCTGCGGGTACGCGACCTGCTTAACAACACCGCCAAAGCCATCGTTGATGGCCCTGTCGTTCAACCCGCTCAGGAGCAAGCCGAATGACTGAAGTGATCGTGCAAACCATTCACCGTGTCAGCCACGAGATCAAACGCCGTCGTCTGGAAGTGTTGCGGGTGGTCGACCTGACGCCGCGCATGCGCCGCATCACGCTGGGCGGGCCGGAACTGGCGGGCTTCGTCAGCCTCGGCACGGACGACCACGTCAAACTGTTGTTCCCTCAAAACGCGGCGGAACAAGCCGCCCTGGAAACCCTGGTGCTCGGTGCCGGTAAAGACAACGGGCCGATGCCGGCGATGCGCGACTACACGCCGCGCCGCTACGACCTCGACACGCTGGAACTGGACATCGACTTCGTGCTGCACGGCGACGGTCCTGCGGCGACCTGGGCCGAGCAGGCCAAACCCGGCCAATTCCTGCACATCGGCGGGCCACGGGGCTCGATGGTCGTGCCGGACATCTTCGACAGTTACTTGCTGATCGGTGACGAAACCGCCCTGCCCGCGATCGCTCGGCGCCTGGAAGGCCTGGCGGCCAATCGCCGGGCATTGGTGATCGTGGAAGTAGAGAACGGCGCCGAACAGCAACGTCTGGAAAGCGCCGCGCAGGTCAATGTGATCTGGGTATTGCGCGAGGGCGGCAAGGACAACCTGCTGACGACGGTGAAGCAGCTGCAAGTGCCCAGCGGCAATCTGTACGCCTGGGTGGCGACCGAGAGCAAAGTATCGCGGCAGATACGCCGGGTGTTGCTGGATGAGCACGGGCTGAACGAGCAATCCGTCAAAGCCGTCGGCTACTGGCGGCTGGGTGACAGCGACGAAGAGTGATTAGTGATGGCGGCGCTATCGGCGCCGCCCAATCTGGCGGTCGATACCCATCAATAGCAAGGCAATCACCACAAACCCCACCAGCAACCCGCCAGCATTCACGAACACCTGTGGATAACCAAGCCTCTCGACATCAATAAACGGATAGGGATAAACCGCCAGCAGATGCCCACGCCACAACGAATACGCGAAGTACACCACTGGATAGATCACCCACGCCGCGATATGCCGCAGTCGCAACGTGCCTTTCGGCACACAGCACCACCAATAAGCCAGAAACAGCAGTGGCATGACGTCATGCATCAGTTCATCGGCCAGCCATTGCCAGCCTTGCGGATGCCATAAATGGCGCAACAACACGTTGTACCCCAGGCCGACCACGGCGATGCTCACGGCAATGCCACTACTGACCCACGGTTGCAAAAACCAGCGTCGCGCCGCCGACTCGCGGGACGTCAGCTCGCACGTCAGCACGGTCGCCACCAGCGTATTGCTCAGCACGGTGAAATAGCTGAAGAAGCTGACCAGCCCGCCGAGCAGACTGGCCGCCAGCGTCCAGCGTGAGTAGAAAATCAGGTACAGCTGAATGCTCAGTCCCGCCCAGCCAAGCACCGCAGCCACGGCGACAAAACGACGCCTCGCGGCAGAACCTGGCGTCGGTGGGTTGACCATGTTCAGACCGGGCGCTTGGTGCGCATCAACTTCACGTACAAGCGTTCGACCTTCTCCCGCGCCCATGGGGTTTTACGCAGAAAAGTCAGGCTCGACTTGATGCTCGGGTCACTCTTGAAGCAGCGGATATCGATGCGCTCGGCCAGCCCCGACCATTCGTAGTGTTCAACCAGCGCGTTGAGGATTTGCTCCAGCGTCACGCCGTGCAGCGGGTTGTTGTTCTGTTCGGTCATGCCGGGCCTTCGAGCGGTGAAAGAATGGGAAGCCGCGCACCTTAGCCGAGGGCTTCGTTGGGGGGAAGCGATCTGTGTGCGGTCAGTTAAATGTAGGTGAACCGCAAAAGATCGCAGCCTCGTTTCACTCGCTGTCGAGTGAAACGAGGCTGCGATCTTTTCCCATGGACTGTTACCAAATCCGAAACGCTCCATGTCAGTAAAAGCCCTTTCTCTATTTGTAACAGGACATTATCCTTGCGCCCGTCAAGCTGAAACGCTTCATCTGCCCGCGACATACTGCCGCTTCCAGTTCACTCCCCCAGAAAAAGATCAAGAATTCCCTCTCTATGCCTGATTTTTCAACTCCGCGAGACAGCGCTGTCTGCATCGCTATTGCTCGTCGAAAAGCCCTGAACCTGATCGGCGGATTCACCGCGTTGGGTCTCGCCACTTGCACCCAGGCCGCTCCGGCGTTCGATAGCGAGTCACCGTGGATGCTCGGCGACTGGAACGGCACGCGCACCGAACTTTCGGAAAAAGGCTACGACTTCAAAGTCGATTACACCGGCGAAATGGGCAGCAATCTGCACGGCGGCTACGACCATGACCGCACCGCTCGCTACAGCGACCAGTTTGGCTTCGGCACCCACTTGGACCTGCAGAAGATTCTGGGCTGGGACGACGCCGAGTTTCAGCTGACCATCACCGAGCGCAACGGCAACAACATCAGCAACGACCGCATCAACGACCCACGCGTGGGCGGGTTCACCTCGGCTCAGGAAGTCTGGGGTCGCGGGCAAACCTGGCGCCTGACGCAGATGTGGTATCAGCAGAAATTCATCGATCAAAAGCTCGACATCAAAGTCGGTCGTTTTGGCGAAGGCGAAGACTTCAACAGCTTCCCCTGCGACTTCCAGAACCTCGCGTTCTGCGGCTCTCAGGTCGGCAACTGGGTCGGTGGCATCTGGTACAACTGGCCGGTCAGCCAATGGGCGATGCGGGTCAAATATCACCTGACGCCGGAGCTGTACGCGCAAGTCGGCGTCTATGAACAAAACCCGTCGAACCTCGATCGCGATAACGGCTTCAAGCTCAGCGGCAGCGGCACCCAGGGCGCGATCCTGCCGGTGGAACTGGTCTGGTCGCCGAAGCTCAACGGCCTGCCGGGCGAATACCGCGCCGGTTATTACTACAGCAACGCCAACGCCACTGATGTCTACAAGGACAGCAACGGCCAGCCGGCCGCCCTGAGTGGCGAGGCTTACCGCAGCGCGTCGAGCAAACACGGCGTGTGGCTCGGTGTGCAGCAGCAATTGACCAGCCGCGCCAGCGACAACTCCCGCGGCCTGAGCGTGTTCGCCAACGGCACGATGCACGACAAGAAGACCAACGCCATCGACAACTATGTCCAGGCAGGCGTCGTCTACAAAGGCTTGTTCGATGCCCGCGCCAAGGACGACATCGGTTTCGCCCTGGCCCGCGTCCACGTCAACCCGGCCTACCGCAAGAACGCCGAGGCGACCAATCAGGCCCGCTCCGTGTTCGACTACAACGACCCGTCCTTCCTGCCACCGCAGGACACCGAATACAGCGCCGAACTCTATTACGGCGTGCACGTCACGAACTGGCTGACCGTGCGCCCGAACCTGCAATACATCCGCCACCCCGGTGGCGTGGACAAGGTCGATGACGCGCTGATTGGCGGGATCAAGATCCAGTCCTCGTTCTAAACAACACCACAAAACCTGTGGGAGCGGGCTTGCTCGCGAAGACGATTTCACATCCAACAGAGATGTTGACTGATACACCGCTTTCGCGAGCAAGCCCGCTCCCACAGGGGAATGCATCAACCCAACACTTTTTACATGAACCCTGCCCGCACCGGATCGTCATCTACAGTGAACTTGCGCGGGACTACTTAAAACGTCACGGAGAACCACACTATGAGCACTGATGGTGCTTTGAGTCGAAGCCGTCTGCTGCCGAGCCTGCTCGGTATCCTGCTTCTGCTAATGGGCCTGGCCATGCTGGCCGGGGGGATCAAGCTGAGCATGCTCGGCGGCTCGCTGTATTACCTGCTGGCCGGTATCGGCCTGGCGCTGACCGGCGTGCTGCTGATCGCTGCCCGCCGCTCTGCGCTGGGCCTGTACGCTGCGGTGCTGTTCGCCAGCACCGTCTGGGCCCTGTTGGAAGTCGGCCTCGATTGGTGGCAACTGGTGCCGCGTCTGGCGATGTTGTTTGCCTTCGGTATCGTCCTGCTGCTGCCGTGGGTCCGCCGCCCGCTGCATCGCGGTGAGTTCAATCCGGTCGGCACGGGTGCGCTGAGCGTTGCCGTGGCGATTGCCGGTGTTGCCGCGCTGGCCAGCCAGTTCACCAACCCCGGTGAAATCAAAGGCCAACTGGACCGCGACAGCGTACCGGGCATGACCAACACCGCCCCGGCCATGCCCGACGGTGACTGGAACTCCTACGGCCGCAGTGCCCATGGCGATCGTTACTCGCCACTGGCGCAGATCACGCCGCAGAACGCGAACAAGCTCGTTCCGGCCTGGACCTTCCGCACTGGCGACCTGCCAGGGCCGAACGACCCGGGCGAAACCACCGCCGAAAACACCCCGCTGAAAGTCAACGGCATGCTCTACGTCTGCACGCCGCACAGCCAGGTGATCGCGCTGGACCCGGACACCGGCAAGGAAATCTGGCGTTTCGATCCGAAGCTCTCCACGCAAAACGCGGCGAACTTCAAGGGTTGGGCGCACATGACCTGCCGTGGCGTGACGTATCACGATGACGCCGTTTATGCGTCCGAGCAAAGCCCGACCGGCGCCGCCAACCCTGCGCCGGTCAGCAGTGTCTGCCCACGCCGGATCTTCCTGCCGACTGCCGACACCCGCCTGATCGCCCTCGACGCCGACACCGGCAAAATGTGCGAAGACTTTGGCGACAAGGGCCAGGTTGATCTGCGCGCCAACATCGGCAGCTTCACTGCAGGCGGTTACTACTCCACCTCACCTCCAGCGGTCACTAAAGACCTGGTGGTGATTGGCGGCCACGTCACCGACAACGTTTCCACCGACGAGCCTAGCGGCGTGATCCGCGCGTTCGACGTGCACACCGGCAAACTGGTGTGGAACTGGGACAGCGGCAACCCGGACGACACCACGCCGATTGCCGAAGGCAAGGTCTACACCCGCAACTCGCCGAACATGTGGTCCATGTTCGCCGTCGACGAAAAACTCGGCATGCTCTACCTGCCGATGGGCAACCAGACCCCGGACCAGTTCGGTGGCGCGCGTACCCCTGAGTCGGAACTGCACTCTGCCGGCCTGACCGCCCTCGACATCGCCACCGGCAAGGTGCGCTGGCACTTCCAGTTCACCCACCACGACCTGTGGGACATGGACGTCGGTGGCCAGCCAACCCTGATGGACCTGAAAACCGCTGACGGCGTGAAGCCAGCGGTACTCGCGTCCACCAAGCAAGGCAGCATCTACGTGCTGGACCGCAGCACCGGCAAGGCCATCGTGCCGATCAACGAAGTGCCAGTGCCGCAAGGCGCTGTCGAAGGTGATCACACTTCGCCAACCCAACCGAAATCCGACCTGAACCTGATGCCGCCGCCGCTGAAAGAACGCGACATGTGGGGCGTCACCCCGTTCGACCAACTGATCTGCCGGATCGACTTCAAATCCATGCGCTACGACGGCCCGTTCACACCGCCATCGCTGCAAGGTTCGATCGTGTATCCAGGCAACTTCGGCGTGTTCGACTGGGGCGGTATCTCGGTTGACCCGGTGCGTCAGATTGCTTTCATGAACCCGGACTACATGGCGTTCAAATCGAAAATGATCCCGGCCGCCGAAATCGCTGCCCAAGGCCCGCGCAAAAGCGAAACCGAAGGCGTGCAGCCAAACAAAGGCGCGCCCTACGGCGTCATCCTCGAACCCTTGCTCTCGCCATTGGGTTTGCCGTGCCAGGCACCGGCCTGGGGTTACGTGACAGCGGTCGACCTGACCACCAGCAAAATCATCTGGAAACACAAAAACGGCACCGTGCGCGACAGCTCGCCGGTTCCGATCCCGCTGAGCATGGGCGTGCCTAGCCTGGGCGGGACCTTCACCACCGCTGGTGGCGTCGCTTTCCTGAGCGGCACCCTCGACCAGTACCTGCGCGCCTACGACGTAAAAAACGGTAAGCAGTTGTGGGAAGGCCGCCTGCCAGCAGGCGCGCAAACCACACCGATGACCTACACCGGCAAGGACGGCAAGCAATACGTGCTGGTCGTTGCGGGTGGTCATGGGTCGCTGGGCACCAAGCAAGGTGACTACGTGATTGCGTACAAACTGTCCGAGTAAGTTTTAGCGGCGGTTAAAGGAAAGGCGACTCCTGTGAAGGGGTCGCCTTTTTTGTGGCCGCCATTTCTGCCACACCACATTGAATCGGGTAAGCCTTTCGCCCCTCACCACTCAACAGGCCGAGCGTTAGCTCGCCTGCAGCACTTGATCTTGATCCACCCGCCCCGTCGGGAGGCTGAGTGGAGGTGTGCATCCGGGGAGTGGCGCGCAGCGCCGTTCGACGCAGTCGAACACGCTGCATGTAGGTCGTCGCGAAGCAGACCGGAGGGCAGTGTCCCCGGATGGATACCGGAGCGAAGGAACGCCGAGCCCAAGCG